>DDXG01000186.1 GCA_002347125.1 Phycisphaerales bacterium UBA2266 | reverse complement strand
GGGTTCGGAGAAGATGGCAGCCGGATCCCGTTGGCTGTTCCGCGGCCGGCGGAACGGCCGTATCATCGATACTCAAGGAGCGTCAGCCATGAGCATAACGACCCCCTCAGCGAGGCGTTCTTCCCCTGATTTGATCCATCTGGCGGTGTTTCTGGCCCTTTCGGCGGCCGTTCTCGTGCTTTGCGGGTGCGGCAAGGAGGCCCCGAAGCCCGAGGAGCCATCGAGTTCGGCCCCTTCGGGGGGCCCGCCGTCGGCAGTCGCCATGACTGACCCGTTCGACCTGCCTGTGCCGACTGCTCCGGGGCAACTGCCTGTCAGGCGGACCGTCAAGGAGGCCTCGGTAACGCTTGCCGGGGCCGATGTTCTCTCGGACGTGATTGCCAAATCCCAGGTCCGATCGCTGGCCCCCGACAAGGTTACGGGGCCGTCGGCGGAGGCCTTGCAGCGATCCCGGGATTCGGGCCTGGTCCTGGGCGACCGCGTCGTCGAAATCACGCCTCCGGCGTCGTATGGCAACGGCCGATACCTCCCAGCGGACCTCCAACTGACCCTACCGCTGACGGCTGAACAGACGGCCGGGGCCACCCCGCGCAACGTCGGCGTCGTACACCTGACGGAGCGCGGGCCGGTCTATGTCGACGGCTACTATGACGCGGACCGCTCGGCCGTCGTTGTGGATGTGCCGCACCTGAGCGGGCTCATCAGCTTCCAGCGCGACCCGATGAAGGAGATTACCGACGCCATCGCCCAGGAGGCGAGCCGCCGAGCCTGGGGCGCCATCGGCAAAGCGCGCGAGCAACTCGAAGAGAAGCTCATGAAATCGGCGGAGGAGTACTTGGAGAAGCAGGCGTTCGAGAAACTCGACGGTGGCATCAAGCGGAAGATACTCGCGGGACTGATTACTCACCGCGAGGAAATCGGCAATCTCTTTACCGCTTCCGGCGGCCAGGATGTGCCGGGTTTCTGCCGCAGTTTCCAATTGCTCATGGGCAAGATCATCGTGGATCACGCCCCGGCCAGTACGCTGCGGACGGTTCTTGAGACGGTTACCAAGAGCACCGATACCATCGAGGCCGTCTCCCAGGCCGGCGGACAGGCTGCCGGGGGGGACTACTGGGCCGCGGTCGAGATCCTGGGCAAGGCCTATTCGGAGTCGACGCCCATCTATCAATTCACCGTGCAGGCCGCCGCCCTGATGGAGGTCGGCTGGAGTATGCTCAAGGACGATGCTCTGGAGACCTTCTATCAGGAGTACAAGGCGGGGACGTACATTCCGGAACGCGTGAGCACCCGTGAGGATATTCTGATCTACCTCAAGCGCAAGTTTCCCAAGGCCGATGGCTCGAAGATGACGGATGCGGAAGTCGTAGCGTTCGTCGATGAGAACTTCGCCCGGCGGGCGGCCCATGAGAAGGAAACGGCCGAGTGGGAGGCCGACCTCAAGAAGATATACGAATGGTACACGGACCGGCCTCTGATCCGGAGCACGATTGAGGATCGTTTCAACAAGCCGAATCGGGCCGACTGTTTCCGGCGGTTCCTGCGCATCCTGGACGCCATCGACGGGCACCTCGTCCGGCTGGGCATTGTCCGCTCGCCCTGGGGCCGCGACGGGTCCTTCATGCCGCAGCCGGAGATGGTCGAACTCGTCAACGCCTTCACCAGTGGCGGCGCGCCGGCGTTCAATCGCACCCTTATGGAGATCCAGCGGCGTCTGGCCAAGCCTCTGGACCTGGCGGCTTACACGGGCTACTGGATCCTTGCCGACTCCAAGCGTAATACGCTGTCGACTCGCTCATCCAGCGATGACACAGAGCACCGTCTGGCCGCCAAGGCCGACCGGACCGGTCCACACGCCTATGTCGGGTCCGTGCAGCTCAGCGATGCCTTCTTCAAGGAGGTTCCCGGCTCCAATCCGCAGCGCGTCCAGTACACCTACGAGGCATCCGGAACGGTCGAGTTCGACGAGCCGCCTTCGGTCGTTCCCAATGCCAGCAACTGGGATGTGAACGTCAAGGTGTCACTGAAGGAATCCTGCTCGGCGGACTGGGCCGATGCGTCCGAGGCCATCGCAAGCCGCCTGGGCTCGACCCAGATACCGGCGTCCGAGGGGGCTCGACCGCGGCATGTCAATTGCTCGGCCGTCATCCAGCGGGCCGAGAACAACCGTGTTCGCGTGCGGAGCCGCGACGACCTTCTGCCGTCAGGACCTACACGTTTTTCGGCCGGGGCCGATCGACCCTGGAATCAACCGGTTGGCGTCCGATTCCCCCTGATCCCGGAGACCACGGTCAGCACGGCCGAGGAGTTCATCCTGATTCTTGAGGCGTGGACGCCCGCAGGCACATTCCGGGAGCAGCATACATACAAATGGAGCAAGGAACTGCCCAAGTCGCTCGAATCCGATCTGCACCGCCAGATCAGCCGGGCCAACTTCCAGGGCGTCCGCTCCGACAAGCCGGATATGTCCGGCGCGGCGCAGGCCAGACCGGCCGAGGCCGCTGCGCCTGTGCAGACGGCGGCGGGCTCGAAGGTCCGGATGACCGCCTTGCGGTATGTTCCCGAACAACTGGTTGCCAGGCAGGAGGCCGATTTCGAGATCACGGTCGAGAATGGACCCGCCGTGCCGAGCTTCGCCTGGTCGTTCGGGGACTCGACGCCGGGGCGAACCGACGGTTGGACGGCCATACCGCGGTACAAGTTCACCTACTACAAGCCGGGAACCTTCACAATCACGGTCAAACTCCGTGACAAGAACAACTATACCAAAGGGGATCTCGCGGTCGGCGCGTGGGAGGTTACGGTCGCCCCTGAGCCGTGAGGCCGGCGACAGTGGTTGAGGGCATTTTCGGCCTCAGCGGCCGACCGGCACGTCCGGGCTGAAAACTGGATAATGGAAGATGGTTTTAGGGGTTTGCCAAAAAATTTGTATTGCCGTTGGCAGAAAAACTGTTGCAATCCAGCGCCTCTTGTCGTATAATACGCCATAGTAAGGTTGCTCATGGGGCCCATCACCGGTCGGTCGGGTGTTACGCCACCGGTTGTAGTGAGCAATCGACGGCTGGGTAGCTCGGTGGACGCCGCACGCCAGGGGGCGGCGCCGGACGAGTGGAAAGTGTGGGCCAAGGAGCCGTGTGCGGCTCCGGGGGTATGATTCGTGGGTAGTGGTTTTCGCGTTTATGCGAATCACGGGGCCGGGAAGACGTCTTCGACGGCGATTCAATGGGGAGTTCCCATTTCATCACTGCGTCACAGCGGGCAAGCGCGGGATTCTCTTGACCATCATCCCCTGTTGGGCCAATCCCTTGAATTAACAGGGGATTGCACATCAGTTAAGTCTCTGGCTCCACGGATAGTGCGGATTCTCGCGGACCCCGGGCGCCGTCGCGCAGGACGGACAGGCCGGGTCGAAGTGGCATTCCGCGAGTTTACATTGTGGTCTCTGGGTACGTGAAGACCCATGGCAGGCTTGCACCTGCGCGCGTCGCGAGCTGCGTGTTGTCTTGTGGCGGATTGGCCACTGCGATGAGCCCCGCCGCAGACGGAGGCCGGATGTAGGGTAACAGTAGCAGCGCAATGTATTGGACCGGACGGCCGGTCATGAATGGAAAAAGGCGGGCCGGCAACTGGATTCGGCGCCCGTTGGCTGACCCGCCGCGCTCCAGGCGAGCCCAGTTTGCGCGCACGCCGGAACCGAGTCCATTGTGACCGGCCGATCCGGGAACGGCAAGCAAGAAGCCGGGTTGGATGATGACGTTCTTTTGAAAGGATGGCCACCATGAGAGTCAGTCGACGAGATTTCTTGAGGGCCTCGGCGGCCCTGAGCGGCGCATTGGCGCTGCGGGCCGCGGGATTGTCGGCGTTGCAGGATGCAATCGCCGCGACGGGGGAATCCACCGTGCCGGTGATATGGCTTCAGGGCCAGGGTTGCACGGGTTGTTCGGTGTCGTTTCTAAACAGTGTGCACTACGCGACGGCCGATGAACTGCTGCTCCAGAGCCTGGACGTGCGGTTTCATCCGAATGTGATGGCGGCGGCCGGCGATGAGGCGGTCGCCGCGGCCGACTCGGCACGTCGAGCCGGCGGGTATGTGCTGGTAATCGAGGGCGCGATCCCATTCGGGGCCGACGGACAGTACTGCCACCTCTGGGAGGGCATGACGATGGTCGATGCGATCCGGAGCTTTGCGCCGGGCGCGATCGCCGTGCTCGCCGTCGGAACGTGCGCGACGTACGCGGGCATTCCCGGCGGCAGACCCAACCCGACCGATGCCCTGGGGGTGGATGAGGCGTTGGAGAGGCTGGGAATCACGGCTCAGACCATCAACATCCCGGGGTGCCCGGTGCATCCCGACTGGCTTGTCGGAACCGTGGCGAAGCTCCTCAACGGGCAGGCGCCGCAACTCGACAGCTACGGCCGCCCACTGGATTACTTCCCGCAGAAGAAGATCCACGACCGCTGCCCGCTCAAGGGGACCGAGGAGGCCAACCGGCTCGGATTGCAGAGCTGTCTGAAGAAACTCGGGTGCAGGGGCCCCAAGACCCACGCGGACTGCGATATTCGCCAGTGGAACAGTTCCGGGTCCGGCGCGTACGGTGTCAGTTGGTGTATCGGGGCGGGCAGCCCGTGTATCGGGTGCGTGGAGCCGGGGTTCCCCGATTCGATGAGCCCATTCTATCGCGACGGCGAGGACTTCGCCGACGGTCTTCCGATGACGGACCAGGTGCAAATCGCGCAGGCGCGGTACTACGCTGATGGACGGCGTCTGCACGTTGAAGCCGAGAGCAGCGGCAGCGAGGAGGCCGGCCTGACCTTGTACGGTTACGGCCTTATGACATTCAACGGCGACAGTGGGTTGTTTGAGTATATCCGGGATGGGGCCGGGGATCCGGGCGGCTTCGTCACGGTGCTGTCGAGCCTTGGCGGGTCGGCGACGGCCGAGGTCGAGCGAGTCGACGAAGGAGCCCCGCCCGACGACGAACCGGGCGACGGGGAAACTGCCGACGAGATCCGGATTGTCCGTGCGGAATATCGGCACCGCACCAGTCAACTGAGTGTTGACGTTGTCAGCAGCGCCGGGCGCGAGGCCGCACTGACGGTATTGGGGTATGGGCCAATGGCTCCGGTGGGCCGGCGACATCGCTACCGTCAGCGCGGGGTGGCGAATCCGGGCGAAACGGTGACCGTCGTATCCGACCGGGGTGGAACCGCCGAGGCCCAGGTTCAGCACCGACGCTGAACGGCTGGGCGGCGAGTGGACGCAAGGGCTTCCGATACAAACTCGAACACGATTGAATCGAGGTGAATTCTAATGGCTACAACGATCAAGATCGACCCGGTGACACGGATTGAGGGGCATCTCGCGATTGAGGTCACGGTCGAGACGGTGAACGGGCGTCGGCAAGTTATCGACGCCAGGAGCAACGGAACGGTGTTCCGAGGTTTTGAAACGATCCTTCGCGGGCGCGATCCCAGGGATGCGCCCCATCTGACGCAGCGTATCTGCGGGGTATGTCCCATCTCCCACGGTATGGCCGCCAGCCGGAACCTGGAGGCGGCCTTCGGCGTAAAGCCGTTGGACAACGGCCGCGTCATGCGCAATCTGGTTCTGGGGGCGAATTTCATCGCCTCACACATCCTGCATTTCTACCACCTGGCGGCCCTCGACTACATCGACACCAGCGGCGTTATCGACATGGCCCCCTGGACCCCCAGATACACCTCCGGCGACATGTTGGGCGGCAGCGTCGCGGCGACGCTCGTCGGCCACTACGTCCAGGCCCTCGAAATCCGCCGCAAGGCCCATCAGATGGGCGCCCTGATCGGCGGCAAGCTGCCGTGCAGTCCCATCTTCGCGCACGGCGGCAGCACCGAGGTCCCCACGAGTTCGCAGATTTCGCAGTTCCGCACCCTTCTTGGCGAGCAGCGGCGGTTCATTGACGATGTGATGATCCCGGATGTCCTGGCCGTCGCCCAGTCGTTCCCGGATTACTACGGCATTGGGCGCGGCTGCGGCAACTTCCTGGCCTACGGGGTCTTTGACATGGACTCGGCCGGCGAAAGCAAGTTGCTCGCCCGCGGGCGGTACACCGACGGTCAACTCGGCGACGTCGAAACCAGTCGGATCACCGAGTACGTTGGCTATTCCAGGTATACGGGCGCCAGCGGCGGCCTGGCGCCGGCGGCGGGCGTTACCGAACCCGACGCCGACAAGCCGGACGCCTACTCCTGGATCAAGAGCCCGCGCTATCTGGACAAGGTCCACGAAGTCGGCCCGCTGGCCCGCATGTGGGTCAACGGGGATTACCGCCTGGGGGTTTCGGTGATCGACCGCCACGCGGCGCGTGTCCTCGAGACCAAAAAGGTCGCCGATGCGATGGATGCCTGGCTCAACGAGCTGCAGGAAGGCCGCGCGGCCCTGCGATCCAGCAGCGTTCCGGCCACGGCGACGGCCGAGGGGCTCACCGAAGCTCCGCGGGGCGCGCTGGGCCACTGGATCACCATTCGCAACCGCGTCATCGACCGATACCAGATCATCACCCCCACGAACTGGAACGCCTCGCCGATGGACGACCTCGGGCAGCGCGGTCCCATCGAGCAGGCCCTGCTCGGGACCCCCGTGGCGGATATGGCCTCGCCGGTCGAAGTGCTGCGAGTCGTGCATTCATTCGATCCGTGCCTGTCGTGCGCGGTGCACATGATGCGGCCCGACCGCGACAAGGCCGAGGTCGTTGTCCATACGAGGCCGAGCATTTAGGAACCCACATGAGCAAGGTCCCGGCGGCTGTCGCCGAGACCCGCGTGAAAGTGAATCATCGGACGAATGCCGTTTTGAAGAAGACTATGCGCCAAGGCCGGATGGCGGGCCGTGGGGCGGCGCTATGGCCGCCCCACGACCCCAATATGACAAACCCGGGGGCCCGAGATTGGAAAGGAAGAGATGATGAAACCGACAGCGAAGAGCACTGTACTGCTTTGGGCCGTGTTGGGGGCCGCGGTATGTATCGGATGGACGAGGGGCGTGGCCTGGGGCGCCATCGCGGAGCACGCGGCCATCACCGAGTATAAGGGTCCTCAGACATGCGTTGCCTGCCATCCGACGCAGGCCCGGGCCATGTTCGGCTCCGTGCACCACCAGTGGTCGGGGCCGACGCCCGCCGTCTCCAATATCGAGGGCAACGCCGGGAAGGCGGACATCGGCTTCAACACCTACTGCGGGTCGCCTCTGGGCTCGCGGCACACGGCCTGCTGGTCCTGCCACGTGGGCAACGGCAAGGTCCCGCAATCCGAGGTCAGCGCCGGGCAGTTGAACAACATCGACTGCATGATGTGCCATAGCGATGCCTACCAGCGCAAGGCCGTTGCGCCGTTTCCGACCGGGGACTTCAACCTCGACCGCTATGTTGATTTCATTGACGCTTCGCGTCTGGCCGGCGGCTGGCTCGACAGCGGCCTTGCCGAACCGGACCTGACCGGCAACGGCGAGGTCACCCTCGCCGACTACTCCATTTTCGCCGGCCACTGGGCCGACTGCACCAGTCCCGACGCCCCATGCAATTTCCAGTGGACCGAGAGCCTTTCCTACACCGACTATCTTGGCGTCCATCGCTCATGGACCCTGCCCAAAGAGGACGCGCAGGGGAACCTCCAATTCGGGCCCGACACGGGCAAGATGACCGTGTCCATTGTGGAGGCGGCTCGGAATGTGCACCTGCCGACCCGCGCATCCTGTCTGCGGTGCCACGCGACCGCCGGCGGCGGCGATGGCACCAAGCGAGGCGATCTGAGCAGCGCCAACGTGAATATGCCGCGAGCCAAGGATGTTCACATGGGTTCCGACGGCGCGGACCTGGCCTGTCACCACTGCCATGCCTCTTCTCAAAGCCATCGCGAAAAGGGACGCGGCGTGGACCTGCGACCCAGCGACAGCGCCGAGCCGATGACCTGCACCGGCGGCCACTGCCATCCGAGCGATCCGCACGACAGTTCGCGGCTGAATCTGCATACCGATCACGTCGCCTGCCAGACGTGCCACATCCCCGCCTACGCCAAGGACGGCGTCAGCACCGAAGTCGCCCGCGACTGGTCGCGGCCGTTCTGGGCACAGGGTCTGTTCGGCGGTCAGGGAGGTTACAAGCCCGATGAGATCCGGGCCGACAACCTTACTCCGACCTACGCATGGTATGATGGGACCAGCTATGTCTACGTCCTCGGTCAGGTCGCGGTGCGCAACGCCGCCGGTCAGTACGAATTGGCGGCCCCTCACGGCGATGTCCGGTCCGCCGATGCGAAGATATACCCCATGAAGGAGCATGTTTCCAACTCGGCGTTGCATGACGCCACGGGCCGGATGATCCCCCACGTTACGTCGACCTTCTTCTTCACCGGTGACTTCTCCCGGGCCGTCGAGGAGGGCATGGCCAACATCGGCCTGTCGGGTTCATGGACCCTCGTGGACATCCACACCTTCCAGTCCATCAACCACGGCGTGGAAGCCAAGGAGAACGCCCTGGCCTGCGGGCAGTGCCATTCGTCGCTCTCAGGAGGCCCGGTGCGCATGGGCCTCAAGGGCGACCTTGGCTATGCCATGAAGGCTCCCCTGTCGACGGTCTGCGCCCAGTGCCATGGTTACAAGAATCCCAAGGGATTCTCATGGGACCACGACAAACATGTTACGAGCAAGAGGTACGACTGCTCGTGGTGCCACAGCTTCTCCAGGCCGCAGCGGGGTCTCAAGCAGCCTCTATGATGTGATCCACTCGACCGTATGGCCGCTCGGATGAATCCAAAACCTGTTCTGATTCTCGGCATCGGTAACATCCTCCTGCGGGATGAGGGCGTGGGTGTGCACGTCGTCGGCGCCCTTGAGAAGATGCGCCTGCCGGATTGCGTGGAGGTCTGCGACGGGGCTACCGCCGGCGTGGACCTGCTTGATGTCCTCGCCGAACGCCGCACGGTCATCATTGTCGACGCCGTTGACGCCGGGCGTCCCCCCGGCGTCGTCGTCCGCTTCACGGGCAAGGACGTTGTCACCGGGCGGGGCCGAGATGTGTCCCTCCATGACATTGGCATGGCCGAGGTCCTGCGAATGACCCGACTTCTTAACTGCGCTCCGCACGAGGTTATCGTGTTCGGTATCCAGCCGGAGAGCGTTGAGCCGGGCCTCGAACTGACGCCCACCGCCGCCGTCGCCGCAACGACCGCCGTCGACCTCATTTTGGAGGAGGTTGGGCGAATGTTCTGATCCCACCGCAGCGGATACGGGCGTCAGAGGGCGTCTATGGGGCAAGGATATCCGTTACGGTGTCGAATGCCCGGTGGACATCGGCGGTCGACAACGCCGAGTCCCATACGCGGATATTGGCGAACTTGCCGCAGCCCGGCGAGACGCCGTAGTAGTCCGTGCTCAGCAACATGAAGACCGGCAGGGCGCCCAATCGGATATCCGAATCCGCCACGCTCTCTCCGGCCGCCTCCAGCGACGTCTTGATGTGCAGGGTCGTACCCGTCCCGTCGTGAACGATACACAGGTTGATCAGGTCATGATGTTCCCATGTATAGGTTCCGGCCGTCAGGAGGCGGTGTGTGCCGTCATCGAGCGTGAATCGACTGCTGAGTTTGTCGTACAACAGATTGACGTGGCTGCCGTCGGCCCCGGCAACAGCCGCGATACTCATGTTGCCGTGCCACTCTCTCGATGAGCACACCGGCAACCATGTCATCGAGACCGAATACCGGGTGCCCACGCCCGCCAGGGGGATGACGCCGATCTCATCCGGCCGGGCGCTGCCGCCGCGGATCCACGAACCGCTGTAGTGCAAGTCGTTGAAATACACCACGGAGACGGCGTCGATGTAGTGCACGGCGTCCGCGAACCGATCGCCCTTGTAGTCCCCTCGTCCCAGATCAAACACCAGCCTCGGTCCCAGGGTGGGATTGAACTGGTCGTTTGTACATTTGCCCCAGGTCACCACCCTGCGCCAGCCGGTCAGGTGCTTCGATATGTAGAAACGGGACGCCTGACTGTAGATCGCCCCATTGCCGGCCCCTTCCACGGCGATTCGAAAGCGCGAGGTTTGCGGCCCCTCGCCGCCGTAGTCTTCGGGGTACTCCGGCCCGGCCTTGATGTAGGCGGAGGCGACGATGTAATCACCCACGGACGGTTTCGGATTCCAGCAGGGCCCTTTCAATGTCAGGTAGCCGACGCCATTGTCCTGAGGAACCACCCTGAGGCATGCCGAGCCGACCAACGCCTCTTGCGTGGTTCTGCCGGTGGCGGCACTGTTCACATCCTGCGTCGCCACCCATCCCCCGACGCCGTTCTCAAAACATGAGGCGTCTTCCGAGAGTACGTTGGTCGCTCCACGTTCGACGTACAGCGCGGACTTCGTCGCCGCCGCAACGGGTTTCATCCGATACATGCGCCACGTGCCGCTCGAGTTGTTTTGGGTGCTGTACGCCCCCCACAAGTAGCCGTTGGAGTACCCGACGATGGTGAAGAAACCGCACCAGTGATCGCAGCCCGACATCTCCTTGCGGTACACGCACGACCAGTGGTCTCCGTCGGCGCTGACGTATATGCCGTTGTTCGGATTCAGCAATGTCCCCCCTGTATCCCTGACGGCGGCATACAGAAGACCATTGTGTTGGGTCATGCTGAAGCACGCCAGGCCGAGACCGCCGGTATAGTAAGGGGCGCTCACGCCGTAGTTGTAGCGAGGACTGTCGTGTACCTCGGCGAACGTGTCCCGTCGGACGTCGTGCTTGAGGATGATGGGATAATGCCCCGAATCGCGTCCCCAGTAGATGTAGTCGCCGTGGGGCAGCGCGAACACGGGGTTGTATATCCGTTGGAGCAGGGGGGAATTGTCCGCCTCCCGCCAGTGGCTCGGATCGTACTTTCCGCCTCCCGTGTACTCCAGCTTCATCACTCTGGAGTTGGGCACCAGATCGCCGTAGGCGGCGTATATTGTCGATGTATCGAGCGGGCTGAACGTCGCCAGGTGGCAATGCAGGTCGCCCAGATCCGCATGTCGGTAGATCTCGGCCCAGGTCTGCCCATAGTCCCCGCTGTACCAGATGCTGCGCGGATTGTCCCAGCCGGGGGAGGGCGTGTGGCGGCCGTAGGTGCCCACGACGCACTCGCCGTTGTCATTGAATCCGGTGAGCCCCCAATACTCCACGCATCCCCGCGTCTGGTTCACAACCGCCCAGGCGGCATTCGCGTCGGCCCTGCGAAGCGTGTGCCCGCGATAGCCTCCGGGCGAACTGGTGAACACCAGCAGCGAGCCGTCCGCCAGTTCCTTGGCGCCGGTAATCCCCTCGTCGATGATCCCCGCGGACGTGAGGTCCAGGACCTCGGTGTAGTCGATACCGTCGCGCGTCGTCGACAGTTTCAGCGCGCTGCCATGCGAGACATACACATGGTCCGCCGTAACGCCCCTGGCGACGAAACCCGCCTGTGGGAACGACTCCACCTCCCCGATCGCGGCCACGCACACGGTCTCGCGGCGGGGCGTGTGGGCCGCAAACTCCTGCAACTGAAGGTTATAGCCCGTCCCTTCACGACTGACGCTTACCCTGCCCGAATCGCCGCCGAATTCGTATAGAGGCACGATATTGGGCTCCTGGGATTCGGCCAGCCAGTCCGTCGCCAGGACGCTGAGATCGCGGAAATCCACGACGCCGTCCCGCGTCAGGTCTGCCGGCCGATAGCCCACGCAGGCCGCCGCCACACCCAGAATTGCCGTGATAGCCGTTATCTTGTGCATAACTCAGGATCAGCAGGGTCCCCGGGGTGTCAATATGTCGCCCCGGATCATATATATGACCAGTTTCGGCGAAGAGTGCACCCGACATTGGCGAATTGCGTACGAACGTGTCTCTTCCGTACAGTCCATGCCGTTTGGGTCTCATAAAACGCACCCCTTGCGTCTGCAACCGGATATTCCACCAGCCGCATCCATCGTCTACAGGCGCCTTCGGTCAGAGCCGGCTTGAGGGATTATCTCTTATCCGGGCCAGGGCCTGCTCAAGCTGTGCGGCCACCTGCGGATAGGACTCGATGACGTTGGTCGTCTCCGATGGGTCCTGCTCCATGTCGAACAGGGCGTAGGGTCGGGCAAAGGGCTTGCCCACGGGCTGCTCGCGCCCTCCGGAGCCGTTGCCGAAGACCATCTTCCACTTGCCCTGGCGCAGGGCAAACACCCCGTTGGCGGAATGATGCACTACCGGGGCCCGCAACCAGCCGCGACCGGCCAACAGCCCCATCAGACTGAAGCTATCCTCTCCCGCGTTGGGCGGCATATCGAAACGCACTATCTCGGCACAGGTCGCGAAGAAGTCCGTCAGGCAGATCGTCTGGTCACATTCGCTGCTCGGTTTGACCCTGCCCGGCCAGCGGACGACGAACGGTATCCTGTGTCCGCCCTCCCAGACATCGGCCTTCGTACCGCGCAGCGACCCGTTTGCCTGATGGTTGTCCGGGTGGTAATGCTGCTTTGCTGCGTCAACTGTGTGGTCTCGAATCTCCTGAGGGCGGCGGTACATAAACGAGCCGTTGTCGCTCGTATAGACGACCAGGGTGTTGCCGGCTACCCCCGCTTGTTCAATGGCCCGCAGGACGCGGCCGACCGAATCATCCACCTGATGCACGAAATCTCCGTAGGGCCCCATCGCCGTCTTGCCCGCGAAGCGATCGGCCGGCCACACCGGTTTGTGAGGGGCCGTCAACGGCAGATAGAGGAAGAACCGCTCTTGCCGCCGGGCACGCGTGCGGATATACCCGACGGCGCGCTCGGTCAACGTGTCCAGCACCTTGCCCGGATCGAAGCCGGGCGCCTTTGGGCCTTGTCGGATGAATCGCGGGAACCCCAGCGCCTCCTGAGTTTCGGTCACAGGCTCTACCGGATTGCGGTTGTGGTAGAATGCATAGGGGACCATATCCAGCGAAGCGGCAATCCCGAAATACTCGTCAAAGCCCACATCGGTCGGCCCGTGCCGGATCGGCTTGCTGAAATCCACGGTTCCCGCGTCATCCCGACCCCACTCGATGCCCAGATGCCACTTGCCGATACAGGCGGTGTGATACCCGCGGCGCTTGAGCATGCCGGCCACCGTCAGTCGCCCCGGCTCGATCAGGGGCTCGTCATCCGGAGGAAAGAGAACCCCGCTTTGCAGCCGGGTCCGCCAGCAGTAGCGGCCGGTCAGGATGCCGTAGCGGGTGGGCGTACAGACGGCCGAGCCGGAGTGCGCATCCGTGAACCTCATGCCATCACTCGCCAGTTGGTTCAGGTTGGGCGTGGGAATCCTGGAAGCGGGGTTGTACGCCTGAATATCGCCGTAGCCCATGTCATCGGCGAGGATGAACACGATGTTCGGTGGGGCCCCGTGTGTATCCTCGTCCGATCCGGCGGCCGCCCGGCATGTTGCCTTCCACCCGCCCAGCCCCAGACCGCCAAGCGCCGAGACGCAAGACTTCAAAAACACCCGTCGGTTCATCTTCATCATTCCATGGCTCCATGTAGGGCCTGCCTGTCAGCGCAGGACTGGGGCGGCTTGAAGCGTTGCCCGTTGCTCAGAGTTCCCAACCTTGTCGATAGGTGCGGTGTCGCAGCTTGTTCGCGGCGTCGCTGTTTGTGAACTGTGTGTTATCCGCGTCCCAAACCAGCTTCTTGCCCACGCGAAGTGCGATGTTGCCCAGGGCGATGGTGGTGCTGAAATCATAGGCATTCTGGAAGCTCGCCGAGGAGGGCTCGCCGCCTCGAATCGCGCGGATCCACTGGGTCAATTCATCCTCCGGTCGCGGCAGGCGTTGCGGCGGCTTCTTGTAGGCGGCCATTCTTGATGCGGGAATCAGATGCGGGTCGCCCCCGGTGAAACCGGCCAAGAGCTTGCCTTTGTCGCCGACGAAGAGCATGCCTTCATCGGGCATATCCGCCCCGTCGGCGTCCAACTCGGTGGGCTTGGGCGGCCGCAGACCGCCATCGTACCAGAAAAGCGAGACCTCGGGCCTGTCGCCCCGTGCCGGGAACTCCCAGTGAATCGCCGACGCCTGGGGCCATGCAATATCCGTCGGTTGCTTCGACCAGGTCAGGTTCTCGATCGCCCAGTAACAACTGCGAGATGCCTCCACCGTCCGTGGCTGGCCCAGACCGAGAATCTTGAAGATCTGGAAGAAGCTGTAGTGGCCCATATCGCCCAGGGCCCCGGAGCCGAAATCGCACCAGCCCCGAAAGACGGCGTGCGTATAGGCCGGATGGTAGGGTCGATGGGGAACCGGCCCCAGCCACAAATCCCAGACCAGCCCGTCAGGAACGGGCGGCCTGTCGCTCGGTAGCGCTGTCATCCCCTGTGGCCAGAACGGCCGCGACGACCAGTTATGGGCCTCTCGAACCGGTCCGATGGCGCCATCTTCGATCCATTCGGTGATCGTCGGAGTGGTCGAATTCGATGCCGCGCAGAACAGATGCGTCGCAGCGCCGGTCTTCTCCGCTGTGTCGCGTGCGACCACGATCTCGTGGTGCACATTGGAGATGGGCTTGTGGGTAATTGCGTGCTTGCCCTTGTTCATGGCCGCGACCGCCACCGTTGTGTGCAGGTGCTCCGGCGTCATGATGTAGAGGGCATCGACGTCGCTCTCATTGGCAAGC
Source organism: Phycisphaerales bacterium UBA2266 (assembly GCA_002347125.1). Taxonomy (GTDB): domain Bacteria; phylum Planctomycetota; class Phycisphaerae; order Sedimentisphaerales; family Anaerobacaceae; genus UBA2266. The sequence continues at coordinate 8,939 of DDXG01000186.1, read as the reverse complement.
AATTCCCGGAAATCGACATACGGCTTACACCCCCGGTATTGACCGTCGGGTTTGTTCTTGCCGTAGTACCGCTCCACGACCTCGATGCCCACGTTACGGCCGCAGCGGCACCCCTGGACACCTTCGCCGTAGCGGTCGTCGCCCAGAAACGCCCGAATCTTGTTGCGAATCTCATTGCGGCCCCATTCGGGATAGTCGTTGCTCCCGGTGTTCGGGTCGCACACGGCGGTGATGAGCAACTCTTTGCGGGGCAGGGCGTCCATCAGGTTCCGCAGGCCCTGCGTGCCCGTGCCGATGTAGGCGATGTTGATCCGCTCGCTGGGCGGCACATGACGCGCCCCTCCAAGTACGTGCGCAGGGACGGCCGAGATGGCGGCCACCGCGGCCCCAGCCTTGAGAAACTCGCGACGGTCGATGGGGTGTGTGTCGGACATGACAAGACCTCCGAATAAGTGGTCACCGAAAAAGGTCACATGTCATTCTGAGCGAAGCGAAGAATCTGGACTACGAGCTTGTGATAGCTCCTATTCGAGGCCAAGATGCTTCACTGCGTTCAGCATGACAGGCTGTGCTTCGTATGATAATACCATAAGTGTACCACATGCCCATCGTGCTTCAAGGGGCGTTACGGGGGCAAATTGCAGGTTGAAGTCTCGTCCGGCCGCCTGTACGATGGAGCCACGTTAGTGATGTGAATCCTGTCCAGCCGGTTCTCGGACAGCCTGTGGGTACCGTGGCCGCCCGCGAACCGGCGCTGTGGCTATTGGAAAGGGCAAGTCATGAGCAGTCGCACAAACACGCAGGCGGCATCGACATCCAGACGGCAATTCCTCAAGACCTCCGGTGCCCTGGCCGCAATGGCCCTGACGGGGCCTGTGGCGTCGCGGCTCTACGCCGGGGAGGACAATACGATCCGCATCGGCCTGGTTGGCTGTGGTGGCCGCGGCACCGGCGCCGCCATCGAGGCCATGTCCACGGCCGGGCCTACGAGACTCGTCGCCATGGGCGATGCATTCGAAAGCCGCCTGAAGACGAGCCTGCAGGCCATCAGCGGGCAGATGGCCGGCAAAGTGGATGTTCCGCCGGACCGCCAGTTCGTCGGGCTGGATGCCTATAAGAAGGTCATGGAGGTTGTCGGCCCCGGCGGCGTCGTGCTGCTGGCTACGCCACCGGCGTTTCGGCCGCTGCACGTCGAGCACGCTGTCGAGAAGGGCCTGAATATCTTCATGGAGAAATCCTTTGCCGTGGATGCCCCCGGCATCCGGCGGGTGCTCAAGGCCGGCCGGGAGGCCGAGAAGAAGAACCTCAAGATTGTCGGCGGCCTGATGAGTCGCCACTATCCGCCGCTGGTGCAGGCGGTCGAGCAACTGCATAAGGGGGTTATCGGCGAGATCATCACCTGCTGGGCCTATCGCGAGCACGGGCCCGTCGGCTTCGGCCCCAAGCCCGAAGGCATGAGCGAGATGGCGCACCAGATTCGCAACTACTCCAACTTCACCTGGGTCAACGGCAGTTTCATTCTCGATTGGCTCATCCACAACATCGACGTCTGCTGCTGGTGCAAGGACGCCTGGCCGGTCTCGGCGCAGGGCCAGGGCGGCCGCCAGGTCCGAACCTACAAGGACCAGTTGTTCGACCATTACTCCGTCGAGTATCGCTTCGGCGATGGGACGCGGCTGCTGGCCCAGGGACGGCACATGGACAACTGCTGGGGTTTCTTCGGCGACCACATCCATGGGGCGACCGGCTCGGCGGAACTTGGCGAAGGCATCACGAATCCGCGGATATTCAAGGGCTGGCAGCAACGGCCGGAGGACATCATCTGGCGGTATGAAGGCGAGCGCGGCAGCGGCTACCAGGTTGAGCACGACCTGCTATTTGCCGCCGTGCGCAAGAATGAGACGCTCAACGAGGCGCAGCGCTGCGCCTATGCCGCGATGGCGGGCATCCTCGGACGCATGGCCTCCGAATCCGGGCAGATGATTACCTGGGAGGATGCGATGGCCTCGAATCTCGAACTGGCTCCGGGCCTGGACAACTTTACGATGGAGTCCAACCCGCCCGTCATGCCCGATGAGAACGGCAACTACCCCATCGCCATGCCCGGCATCACCAAGGTCGTGTGATCCCTGCCATACCCCATGTGCAGAGACGAATCGCAATTCATGGCTGCCAGGCTGTGGCTTCGCCGGTACTTGACCGGCGCGGCCTCATCTGGTAGCCTATGGATAGTTGCGAACGAACACATAGGAGCTGCTTATGACCGCGAAAGAAAGGGCATGCGAATTAATTGCCCACATGCCGGACGAGTCAACGTTTGAAGATATCCAGTATCACCTGTACGTGCTTCAGTGCATCGAGCAGGGGGAAGAAGACATCGAAGACGGCAGAAGCTTGACGCATGAAGAAGTTGAGGATAGGCTGGCGAAATGGCTCAAGTGATCTGGTCTGTGAGGGCCGTCGAGCACATTCAAGAGATAGGGACGTTCATCGATAAGGATTCCGCCTTCCAGGCCCGACGGTTCGTCCAACTCATCATCAAGCAGACGCGTCAACTCAAGACATATCCAAGAATCGGCAGAATGATACCTGAACTATGTCACGATTCGTACCGTGAGCTGATAGTGTTCAGCTATAGGATTCTCTACAAGATTGTCGATCAGAAGACAGTGGCCGTGCTGGCGGTCGTTCATGGGCGTCGGCTCTTTGACCCGCAATGGCTGGAGTAACGGCTTCGAGGGGGATTACTCGCTCAGTTGACCGAGGTGGGCGTTACATCTGACCGAACCGGTGACGGAGAGGGCCCAGGTTGCCTCTGCAGGAGGCCCATTGCATTCTGGCGGTACACCTTCTCAAGGACGGCGTCGCTCAGCCCCAGGCCGTACAGCGGCCAGTGGTAGCTGAAGTGGTCCCACGCATAGAAGTGGTCATCCGACGACTCCAGAATGCGGAAGGTCACCTCGTACACGCTCCTGCTGAAGTGCATATCCGTGCCGTAGACGAGCCGGTCCTGGTATTTCTCATAGAACGCGGCGGCGAATCGCGGGATGGCGGCCGTCTCGGCATAGCGGGCTGAGATGTCGGCGTACAGATTCGGGCACGCATCGAGCATCCGGCCGAGGCGGTTGAGGTCGTAGCAGCAGTTGGCGAAGTGGCAGGCGACAAATGTCGTTTTCGGATGGCGACGGACGGCGCGTTCGAGTATCTCCAGCATCCCCTCAAGACCGATGATGTCCGGCTGGTTGTCCAGTCGCCATTTGTAGGCATTCATGAGCCCGTCGTTGCGGGCGTCCATCGGCAGGTACATCCAATAGGGGTCGGCCACGTGGATGTTCACCGGCATCTTCAGTTCGGCGCATTTCCCCAGTAACGGGTCCATACGGGGGTCATCCAGGTGCATGCCCCAGGCCTTTGTCGGTTCGCTGTAGAACAGGCCCTTGCCCTTGTCGCCCAGTTCGCCCACGCCGCGGGCCCCGGCGGCGTAGCAGCGTTCCAACTCCTTGACGGCCGCCGGTCCGAAACCGGGCTTGTCGTAGCCGGTGTAGTCGAGGCCGCACCATAGCTCGAAGCGATCCGGGTACTGAGAGTACATTGTGCATAGATCATCGAACCGCTTTCCCGTGGCGCCCGTAAGGATGACCGCCTTGCCGATGCCGACCTCGTCCATCAGTTCCACCCACCGGCGAAGTTCCTGCGGGGTCCTGGCGTACGCGTGTGCGTGCATGTCGACGGCCGGGTATCGGGCCTTCTGGACCTGCGTACCGCCCGTTTTGTAGACCGATTGCGGGCGATAGTCTTTGAGCAATAGAGTCTCCGGACCGGCCTTTTCATCCGCCGAAAGCACGGCTGACACACAAGCCAGGACCAGCGACACAGTCATAGCCACGAATCTCATAACCAATCTCCTACAGTGGTTCAGGCGTTCTTAAGCAGCCCGGCCTTCATCGGCATGGACCGAAGGCGTATGCCGGTCGCTTGAAAGACCGCGTTACCGACGGCCGGGGCGATGGCGATGATCGGCGTCTCACCGCCGCCGACCGAGGGGATGTCGCTCTTGCTGATCAGGTGGACGTCGATCTTCGGCGTGTCGGCGAAACGAGGAACGCGATAGCCGCTGAAGCTCGCGTTGAGTATCTTGCCGTCCTCGAATTCCATTGCCTCGCGAAGCGCCCCGCCCAGGCCCATGACGATGCAGCCCTGGACCTGAGAGGTCAGGTTCGCCGGATTCTGCACGGGGCCGGGCTCGAAGGCCTCGCAGACGTGCAGCACGCGAATCGCCCCGCGCACGCGGTCAACCTCGACCTCAGCGCAGGCTGCGACCACCGAGCCCTTCTCCGTGCCGCAGGCCAGGCCGATGCCTCGGTTCGGCGGCAGCTTCCGTTTGGGCCGTTCCTTCCAGCCGAATTCGGTGGCCGCCTTCTCCAGGACGGCCCTGATACGAGGATCGTCCAGATGCGCCAGGCGGAACTCCAGCGGATCGGCGCCGACGGCCGCGGCCAGTTCATCCATGAACGACTCCCTGGCGAAGTTGTTGCCCGTCGCGGCCAGGCAGCGATATGCCCCCTGGCGCAGAGGCGACCGCGAACCCACCGACCGACAGCTCTTGTTGGCGATACGGTAGGGGGTGTCGATGGCGGCGCCGCCGGCGTTGATATTGGCGAAATCCCACGCGGTAATCGTGCCCTTATCGTCGAGGCCGGCGGTTATTTCGATGACGGCCGCAGGGCGGAAGTACGCCCATGTGAATTCTTCGGCCCGCGTCCAGTGCACCGCCACGGGTCGGCCGGCGGCTTTGGCCAGGCGGGCCGCCTCCTCGGCCGCCTCGGCACTATGCTTGCCGCCGAAACCGCCACCCATATCCGGCACAATCACATGTACGTTGCCCTGGGGCAGGCCAAATGTCCGGGCCAAATCCCCCTGGGCCCGCTGCGGATAGTCCGACGCCGCCCATGCCGTCAACTTGTCGCCGTTCCACTCGGCGGTTGCGGCACGGGGCTCCATCGGCGTGTGCTGAATGTAGGCCAGTTCATAGGTGGCGCTGAGCGTCTTTGCGGCAGAGGTATCGACGGCCCGCCGCGAATCGCGGGAGTTGTCCTTGAGATACTTGGAGATGTCCTTGCTCGATGGGTGCTGTATCGTTTTCCACACTGCCGTCCTGGCGATGGCCTCGACGGCGCGGGCGGCCTGTTGGCTGGTTGGCGCTGCGCAGCCGACGAAGTCTCTGTCGCGATGCACGATGACGCCCTCCATCGCCTCGGCCAGCGACAGGTCGATGGATTCGAGGGTCGCTCCATAGGCGGGCGGGCGCAGGACCTTGCCGAAGAGCATGTTCGGCCGGATGACGTCGGATGGATACCGATGCGCCCCGGTGACGATATCGCGCACGTTCGGCCGGGGGTAGGATGCGCCCATGACCTTCCACCGGCTGACGGGGCGAAGCGTAATCCCGGGATCGACCGCCGCGGCGAATGCCTGGTCAATGTCGGTCGATTCGGCGAGCTGGGTGTAGGTCATGGTCCGGCCGGTCGATGGGTGAGCGATGACCCCGTTCTCGATCTGCAGCGAGTCCGGCTCGACCTCCCATCGGCGGGCCGCCAGTGTCTGGAGCAGGCGCCGGGCCGTGGCGGCGCCCTGCCTGACGGCGGGAATCGTCGATGGTGTCGTGCGGCTGCCCGCGGTGATTCCGTCGTCCGGGACCAGGGCGGTATCGGACATCACCAAGTGTACGTTGTCGGCCCGCACGCACAGTTCCTCGGCGGCGGCCTGCGTGATCTGTGCCCTTGCGCCCTGGCCTTCCTCGACCTTGCCGGTCATGGCCGTAATCGTCCCATCGGCGGCGATGTGTACGCGCGCCGCGACAGGGTTCGAGCGACCGCCTCCGCCGCCGGTCCGACGCGCCTGCGCCGATTGCGGCACGACCGTAATCAGCAGGCCCGAACCCAGCAGCTTCACGAAGCCTCGCCGCGACAACTCCACCTGAAAGAGCGACTCGGGTGGAGACGAAGAGTCGCCGTGGCATTCCTTGCCGCAGGCAAGGGATGGGCCGGGACTGCGGATTCCCGCCTTCGCGGGAATGACAGGGGTCGCGGGAATGGCAGGCGGATCGTAGCTTGCCGGCTGAATCTCCTCTTCTATCGGGATCGGCTGGTTCATTTCGAGGCCTCCTGCATCCGGCTCGCGGCCCTTCGGACCGCCGCGTGAATCTTCGTATACCCGCAGCACCGGCAGATATTGCCGTTCATGCCTTCGGTGATCTGCTCATCCGTCGGGTTTGGCGTCTTGTCCAGCAGTGCCACGGCCGTGAGCACCATGCCGGGCGTGCAATAGCCGCACTGCACGGCCCCCTCATCCAGGAATGCCTGCTGCACGGGATGGAGCTTGTCGCCCTGGGCCAGGCCCTCGATGGTGGTTATCGACTTGCCCTCGACGGCCGAGACGGGGGTTACGCACGAGAGGGTGCGTTTGCCGTCGACGAGCACCGTACAGGCCCCGCACTGGCCCTCCCCGCAGGCATACTTGGGCCCCGTGATGTGCAGGTCCTCCCGCAGGACCTCCAGCAGCGGCCGGTCCGGTTCCGTCGTAACCGTCCGCGATTGCCCGTTGACCGTAAATGTAACTGTTACCGACATAGCACGACTCCTCATCATCTTGGCTGATTCCGGCGGCCGAAAGACGGGCGATTCAAGGCCACTATACGAACCCCGCCTGCCGGCCGTCAAGAGCCAGACTCTCGGCCTGCCACCGCGAGAAGCTGCCGCCGCGGGCCAAGGACTTGGCCTTGACCTTCCGGGGCGCAATGTTGTATCATCCAGGTGTGGGCAGCGCAGCCACTCGTGGCGGCGGCTTGAATCGATGGAGAATGCTCTATGAAGTTCATCGTTGCTCGCATGTCCGAGCGGAAAAGGCGATACCTTTGGCGGTAAGCGGACGTTGAAGATAGCAGGACGCTGGTACATCAGGAAGTTGAGGACAGGCCTACAAATGGCTCAGGCGATCTGGACCAAGGGAGGCATTTGTATGACGCCGGGAATACGCAGTTTCGGTTCTATTGCGGCTTTGGTGCTCATCCACATACTCTCTCAGCCACTGCCGGTGCGGGCCGACGATCCCAATGGTCCTCTGAATGATGGCTCAGACGTCGAGACCTTCGCATATGTTGACGTGAGAGATCTTACACCGGAGCGTTTGCAGACGCTGAGACATGTCAAGATACTGGACATTTGGGGGAATCTGAGGGAATCCGATGCGACATTACGTGATGCTCATGAATCTGAACCCAGCGCGTTTCCTGTCGAGAGCCCCGTTGCGCTCCCCGATCTTTCCAGTCTAAAGTACCTGACACACCTGATGCTGCTAAACACCCTTGACTGTATAGAGGACGTGACCCCGCTGGCTGGCTTGAGTCACTTGGAGGTTCTCGCGATCATCGAACAGGAGAACGACGCGACGATCGATGTGTCCCCGCTGTCGCATATGGCGTCGCTCAAGCATCTGACCATCAACGGCGTTGAAGTCGATAGCATCGCTCCGTTGGCCCACCTCCAGGATCTTGAATACGTTGAATTAGTGTCATGTGGTATCCATGACGTCTTGGCCGTGGGCTCCATGGTGGGGCTCCGGCATCTGAACCTTGAGGACAATGAAATACGTGATGTCTCAGCCATCTCAACACTACCGGGCCTGTCATACCTCGATCTGTCCGGCAACGAGGTCGAGGACATTTCGGCCTTGACACGATTAGAGGGGCTGGACGTGCTGGACTTGCGTCGGAATCCCCTCAATCCATACGCGTACAGCACATACCTGCCTCAGATCATTAGCAAGAATCCGAATGTTGGGATCGAGTGCGACGTTGAGACACACAATACCCTGCGCAATCTGGCACTACCGGCTTTGTGCCTGTTGTACCCGGGCATGCTGATAGGCATTTCGGTCTGCTTGGTCAGAATGAGAAGAAAGAAGCTGATCCCCATTGTTGTTGTCATCTTCCTCCTTGCACTGGCCCCACTTCCCGTACGACACAAGGACAGAGAGAATGTGGTTGAGTATTCCATCAAAGCCCTTCTCAGCGGCCGTAGAGTGGTGGTTCTTAATCGTGGATACATTCCGCTGTATGACTCTGACTGGTACAACGAGTACAAGAAGCTGTACTACGAAAACGACATCGATGTTGACACGGCAATCTATGAGCGTTTGGGATTGAAAGCGTGTGCCCCTGAGGACGCCAAAGTCGGGTTCGACTTCAGGGGGAAGGCCTTCATCCAATTCACCGGGCAGGATGTGACTGATGGCACCGGTTCACCTGGTCTGCACTTCAACTACTACCACGGTTCCCTTGCGGCCCAGGGGTACCGGGTAATCATCTACCGAAACGTGCTCGGCCGGTTCATATTCTACATCCACGAATGGGTCTCGTGAGTGCGGCCCCGATTTCGCTTCACGGTGTATCATACGCCTGCACCGAAATGTCTTCTGTAATCGGCCATCGTATGAATTGTGATCGCCGTGCCGGCATCACTTGTTGCAGTATCGAGAATGCACTCGCTGTGTGTGCGAACGACGTGGCGGGCGCCTATGTCCAGGGGGGCGGCCAGGAGTTCTTCGAAGAGGGGCCGGGCGAAGAGGACGGGGTGGCCGCGTTTGCCTTTGTATGTCGGCAGGACGATGGGGGCGGAGGTTCGGCGGAAGGCGGCGATCAGGCTGTCTACGGTCTCGGTCTTGACGAAGGGCTGGTCCACCAGGCACATGAGGATGGCGTCGGTATCGTCCGGCACGCTACGAAGGGCCGCCTGGAGGCTTGAAAGCTGGCCGAGTTCGTATTGTTCGTTGATGACGACGCGGATCGCCGAGAGGTCTGCCCCGGCCTGAATTCTGCCGGCTTCGTGGCCCAGGACTGTTGTGATGCGGTCCGCTCTGGACCGTTTCAGCATGGCGATGAT
>DDXG01000369.1 GCA_002347125.1 Phycisphaerales bacterium UBA2266 | reverse complement strand
GAGCACAAGCCACAAGCCACTAATCGCAATACGCAATACGATATACGACTATGCAATGGCTCACTCCGTTAACGGGACTGTACACGGCCGCAGTGGCGGTCCCGGCCCTGCTGCTGCTGTACTTCCTCAAGCTCAAGCGGCGAGAGCAGATCGTCTCCAGCACGTTCCTGTGGAAGCGCGCCGTCCAGGACCTCCAGGTCAATGCGCCTTTCCAGCGGCTGCGGCGAAATCTGCTGCTGTTGCTTCAGTTGCTCATGCTGGCGGCGATCCTGGCGGCCCTGGGCGGCCCGTTGTTGTCCATGAAGCCGGGCGAGGCCCGTCGATACGTCGTGCTGATCGACCGCTCGGCCAGCATGGGCGCCGCCGACGTGGACCCGACCCGCCTTCAGGAGGCCAGGAGGCAGGCGAAGATCTTTGTCGAGTCGCTCCGCGGCGGCGGCATGCTCTCGCTCGGCCAGGGTTCGGACCAGGCGATGGTCGTGGCCTTCGACGACCACGCCGACGTGATGTGCAGTTTCACATCGGACAAACGCCAGTTGACCCTGGCCATCGACGCCATCGAGCAAAGCGACGGCCGGTCCCTGCTGGGCGAGGCCCTGACCGTGGCCCAGGCCTTCGCCCAATCGCCCGGCGTCGAGGGCAATATCCGCACCGCCGAGTCCCCGGCGAAGCTCGTGCTGTTCAGCGACGGCCGGATCGCCGACCTCGATGAGATCGTCCTTTCCGCCGACGACGTGGAATACCACTGCATCGGCCAAAGCCCCGACAACATCGCCATCACCGCGATGCAGGCCCGCCGCTCCTATGAAGACCCGCAAGAGGTCGCCATCTTCGCTTCGCTGGTCAACTACACGGCCGAACAGGCTTCTTGCGACGTCCAGTTGAGTATCGACAACGATGTGAAAGCCGTCCGATCCCTGACCATCGCGGCCGCCGGAGATACGCCCGGCTCGGCGGTGGTCAACTTCACCATCCGCCACGGCGATGCCGCCGTTGTGGAGGTCCGTCAGTTGCGCGCCGATGCGCTGGCCGCCGACGATGCGGCCTGGGCCATTCTGCCGGCCCCGCGAAGGCTCTCGGTCCTGCTGGTCACGCAGGGCAACCCCGCGCTGCAATCGGCGTTGGCGGCCTGTCCGCTGGACCGGCTGGACCCGTGTACGCCTGCCGGCTTCGAGGCGATGGACCAGGGCGTTCTCGATGTTCGGCAGCCCTACGATGTGATTGTGCTGGACAACTACGCCCCGCCAGAGCTGCCCCGGGGCCGCTATCTCCTGTTCGGCGCAGCGCCGAATGACATCGGCGTCTCAGTCACTGGCCGCCTGGACAATGAACTCATCGCCGATTGGCGCAACCAGCACCCCGTACTCAAATATGTCAATCTGGGCAATCTCTTCGCCGCCGGCGCCAACCGAATGACCCTGCCCCGCGACGGAGAGATTCTCGCGGAGTTCGCCTCCGGCCCGGCCATCGCCCTTGTCCGCCGCCCCGGCGGTACGTTCCTGCTGACCGCCTTTGACTGCTTGGAGACGAACTGGCCGTTTGAACCGAGCTTCGTCCTGTTCTGTTACAACAGTCTGATGTTCCTTGGCAGCCAGTCCGCCGTTGGGCAGGACACCCACCTTAGGGTCGGCGAACCCATCCAGATCGAGGGCGTGCCCGCGGGAACCGTGGCCCGCGTGTCTGGGCCGGGCATCGACGCCCTGGCAGTCGAGGCCAGCCCGTCCGGCGTGCTGCGCTACGCCGCCACCGCCCGGGCGGGAGTCTACCGCCTCACGTGGGGCTCGGACATCCAGCGCCTGTTCGCCGTCAATCTCCTGGACGACCAGGAAAGCCGGATTGAACCGGTTCGTGAAATCACGGCCAAGGGCCAGACGATTGCCGCCCAGCCCAATGTCGTGACCAGGGCCAATATCGAATTGTGGCCCTGGCTGGTGGCCGCGGCGCTGATGCTTGCGTGTGTGGAATGGCTCGTATACAATCGCAAGATGAGGATTTGAATCCGACTCGTGACCATGATCCCTGTTGCATCGGTGGGAGTTAATGATGTGTAGAGTACCGCGGATCTTCCTGATGGTGGCGGCCATGACGTGGATATGCAGCGCCGCCGACCAGTCGCCTTTCAACGTGGACTTCTTCCCCGGCTGGGACGGCCATTATCGGCCCATGGAGTGGATGCCCGTCGAAATCGGCATTGCCGGAGAACTGACGCAGCCCTTTTCCGGGACGCTGACGGTCTCCACGACGCAGGACGGCCTCAACACGCTGAATATCTCGCACCAGTTCGTCCTGACTCCCGATTTGCCCATTCACGCCCCGCTCGTGACCAAACAGGCGTTCGCGGCCGACAAGTGTGTCGTCCGGCTGCTCGACGAACGAGGCCGCGTTCAGTGGCGACAGACCTACGACACGCTGGACTTCAGCGGCCGCACAAGCGCCATGATCCCCGTCGGGGACAAGGACCTGTTGGTCGGCCTGGTCGGCAACGCCGGGTTCGGCCTGCTGCAGATGGGCAACGAGACCATCTGTTCCGGCGGCCCGCAGGCCGGGCAGGTGTACCTGGCGACGAAGGTCCCAAGGATGATGCCGTGGGATTGGACGGGTTATGTCTGCCTGGACCTGTTGATCCTTATCGACCCGGACTGGGGCCTGTTCAACACCCAGCAACTGGAGGCGATCTGCCAGTGGGTCTCCGGGGGCGGGCGACTATTGCTGGTCCTGGGCGGCCGTGCAGTGACGCCCTCGAACCCCATCGCCCGGATGCTGCCTCTCGAGCTGAGCGAGCTGCACGAGATGACGTTGCCCGCCGATGTTCTGAGGGCCTGGCGCCTCGATAGCAGTACGACGGAAACCGTCGCGGCCCGGAGCATGAAGCCGGTGGGGGGCCGCTGGCTGCATTCCATTCCCGAGAACTATCAGGAGCCTGCCTTGTATGCCGCGGCGCCGGTGGGGTTCGGAATGGTGGGTGTCCTGGGCCTGGACCCGCGTCAGTTCAGCGCCGTCCAGCGATCCCGCGCGGCCGCGTTCTGGGTCGAGATCATCAAGCCTCTCTTGGCAAGCCGCACACACGAGAGCGACCCGGCTGCCGGCGGTCCGTTCCTGTCCCTGTTGCAGCCGAACGAACGCGACACCCTCCGCCGGACCATTGCCGTCAAGTCGGAAGCCCCGGCGGCGGAGGATAATCCCAACGCCCCCTATTACCGCCAGATGTACCAGATCGGCCCCGGCTGGAACGCCACCAACATGGTCATGGAGCACCTCTACAACATCCCGCAGATGCGGCCTCTGAGCATCTGGTGGGTAATCCTGCTGCTGGCCGGCCTGGCGGTGCTGCTCGGGCCCGTGGACTATCTGTTGCTCAAACGCTATGACCGTCTGCCGTTGACCTGGCTGACCAGCGCCGGCTGGATCATCCTGTTCACGGTGGGGGCCTACTATGGTGTGCAGGCGCTTCGCGGCGGCAAGATGCAGTTGCGCACCGTGTCGGTCTGCGACAGCATGGAGGGCTCCCCGTATGCCTGGAACACGACGTACATGGGGCTTTTTGCGCCTTACAGCGGCGACTTCCAGATCGAGGGCCTCGGAGATCGCCACTGGTGGTCCGCCGTGGCGCCGACCCAGGAGTCCATCTGGGTGTACAACCAGGAGGCCGGCCGACGGGAGGTTTCATGCCTGCAACACGATGGGGCCAATCTGCCGTATTCCCTGCCCATCAGCATCTGGACCATTCAATGCCTCATGGGCGAGTGGGCCGATACGCAAGCGCCCTTTGAGGCCGCCGTCAGCCGCCACGGCGACGAGATATCGCTGACGATTGACAATCGCAGCGACCGTCCGATCCGGCGGGGGTTCATCGCCTTTGACAAGGACCGGGGCATCGAGTTGCCGCGTATCGATGCCCGCAAGACCGAGCAGATCCAGGGCCGACTCACCGGCCTTAATGTCACCAGACAATTGCGCGGCTACGCATCCCAGCAGTCCTACCACGACCCCTACACCGGCTATTCCCAGACGGCCAACGTCTTCAGCAGCGCGGTTGTCTCGCACGGCTGCCTCAGACGCACACAGGCCGTGGACGCCTGCCTGGCCCGCCGCGCCGCCGTCGTGTGCGTGGAATACGACGGCCCGCCCGCGGCGTTCGCCGTCAGGAAACATCCCCACGAAAGCCACCATATCTGCCTGGCGCGGCGGGTGGTCTTTCCCATCGAAGACAGTGAGGGCGAAAACCCATGATTCAAACGAGAGATCTCTGTATGCAATTCGGGTCGCTGACGGCGGTGGCCGGACTGAACCTGTCGATCAAGCCGGGGGATATCTTCGGGTTCATCGGTCCCAACGGCGCCGGCAAGACCACGACGATGCGTATCCTGGTGACGCTGCTCAAGCCCACGTCCGGCCAGGCGTTCGTCGGCGGCATGGATGTGTCCCGCTACGGCCGCGACGTCCGGCGGCTCGTCGGCTACATGCCCGATTTCATGGGCGTCTACGACGACCTGAAGGTCTTCGAGTACCTCGAGTTCTTCGCCGCCGCCTTCGGCATCGACCCGCGAAAGCGCAAGGGCATCGTCGAAGGGGTCCTCGAACTGACGGACTTGCAGTCCAAGAAGGCGGCCCTCGTGGACAGCCTGTCCCGCGGCATGCAGCAGCGGTTGGGCCTGGCCCGTGTCCTTATCCACGACCCGAAGGCGCTGATCCTCGATGAGCCCGCCAGCGGCCTGGACCCCCGCGCCCGCATCGAAATCCGCGAACTGCTCCGTGAACTCAAACGCATGGGCAAGACGGTCATGATCTCCAGCCATATCCTCAGTGAACTGGAGGAGATCTGTGACCAGGTCGGCATCATCGAGCAGGGCCGTCTGGTCTTCAGCGGCACCATGGCCGAGATCCTGCCGCAACTGGGCCTGCACAACCGCGTCCAGGTCCGCGTGCGCGACAACCAGGATGGGGCCCTGGCGATGCTCTCGGCCCTGCCACAGGTCAAGGACGTGGCGGTGGTGCAGGACGGCCTGATGGTGACGCTTGCCGAAGGCTGCGACAATGACGGGCTGATCGCCCGCGAGTTGGTCCGGGGTGGTTTCGACGTGGTGGCGCTGCACCCCGAGCGGTTGCGGCTCGACGACGCATTCTTGCGGCTGACGAAGGGTATGGTGCACTGAGCCGCGACTCACGACGCAATACGCAATACGAACGACGAAATACGAAAATGGCCTCCGCGATCCTGACAACATTGCCCTTTCGCCCCCTGCGTTGGGTTGGGCCGTTCCTGGACAAGGAACTGCGCGTCACCAGCCGTCGGCGCCGCAACTACGTCATGCGGTTTGCCTATATGGCGGTCCTGGCGGCGTTCGTCGCGATCGTCTGGGCGGGCACCGTCCGAATCGAGGGCAGTGCCGCCGTCCAGAAGTCCCGCATGGCCGCCGCGGGCAAGACCATCGTCTCGGCGGTGGTCATCTTTCAGTTTCTGGCGACCCAGGCCGCCGCGATTGTGATGCTCAGCACGGCCGTCAGCGATGAGGTCTACCATCGCACGCTGGGCCTGCTGATGACGACCCCCGTGACGGGTCGGCAGATTGTATTGGGCAAGTTGTTCAGCAGACTGCTCCAACTGCTTCAACTGCTGGCGATGAGCCTGCCGCTGTTGGCGGTGGTGCGGATATTCGGCGGCGTGCCGGCCGGCTATGTCATCTCCAGCTTCTGCATCTCCTTGACGGCCGTGTTGTTCGCCGGCTCGGTGAGCCTTTTCTTTTCTATCCACGACCTGCGGGCCTACGTCGTCATCATCAAGACCGCCTTCATATTGGCGTTCCTGTTCCTGGGCGTGCCGATTCTGGCGGCGGCCCTGCGAGGACCGGTGATTCTGAGCTACTGGATCAACGGTTCGCCGTTTTCCTCGACGGTGTTCGGCCCTGTGGCCACGGCCGTTCTTATCCACGTAAACCCCATTGCCGTGATGGGTCTCAACACGCAACACATGCTCACCCCCGGAGCGGCCGGCACGCTGCTGAATCTGTCCTGGCCGGCCCATTGCGCCGTCATGCTCGTGCTGGTTGCCGGCGTGCTGGCCCTGTGCACATGGAGGGTCCGGGAGACGGCCCTGCGACAGGCCAGGGGCGTCGTGGAATTCAAGCCGCTCCGCCGGCGTCTGAGGCCGACCGCCGGGGTCCCGCGACCAACGATGGAGGCCGACGAAGTCCCGGCCGGTCCGATCAAGACGGTGGTCGGCTCGCCTGTGTTGTGGCGCGAATTGCGGGCCCCGGCCATACAGGGGGTGGACAACACCAACAGCCGCATCGGCTTTGCCTGCGCGATTGTCGCGGTGTTGCTGACGTACCTCAATTGCATGGACAAGCGGTGCCTGGATTCTGAGGTCACACAGTCTCTCTATGTGCTCGTATTCGTCGTCGCCGGGGCCCTGCTGACCCTTGTGCGGGCCGCCACGAGCATCACCGTCGAGAAGGAATCCCGCACCTGGCCGCTGGTGCTGGCCACTCCGCTGAGCGGACGGCGGATTCTGCTGGACAAGGCCCTGGCGATCTGGCGGCGATCGGCCCCGGTGTGGCTGTTCGCCGTCTGCCACGTGGTGTTGTTCATCGGGGTCGGCCACATCCACCCCGGAGCAATCGTTCACGTGCTGCTGGTGCTGGCCTGGCTGGCGGTGTTTCTGACAGGCGCGGGATTGTACTTCTCGTCGTTGCTGCGGCGCTCGACCTCGGCGGTGGTGGCCAATCTGGCCCTGGCGGCCGTACTGTGGTTCGTTGTGCCGTCGCTCCTGGCGGTTGTGGCCGCCATGCTGCGCAGCGACGCGGTTTTGTTCCTGCCGGCGGCGGTCAATCCCGCCCTGCAGGTGATGGTGACGATCTCCGGTGCGGCCGGACCGCAGAACGCCATCGTCTTTCTTGAGGACCTGACCTACGAATGGCCGGGCGGCGTCCTTGGTTTTTGGGACACGACGTGGCTGTTGACCTTGTGCGCCTCGGCTTACATCGCGGCCGGTGTCCTGCTGGCATGGCTGGCCGAGCGCCGCTTTCGAAGGCACATCTTCTAACAGACCCACCGGAGACGACCACTGTCATGTCAAGCGCAGCGAAGCATCTGGGTTACGAACTTGCCGGCCTCCTCGGTCGGCTGGCCGGCCCTATCCTCGATAAGGAACTCCGCGTCGCCGCCCGCCGCCGCCGGTATTATGTCCTTCGCAGCGCCTACGTCGCCCTGCTCTGTATCTTCGTCGCCTTCACCTGGCTCATCCACGTTGGCGTCGGCTCGCGGGGCTCCGCCGCCTTCGCGGCGTCCCGCATGGGTGAAGTCGGCAGAGCCGTCACCGGCACGATCCTCTGGTTCCAGTTCATCGGCGCCCAGTTGCTGGCCTGCGCCCTGCTCAGCGGCGCGATCGGCGACGAGGTCCGCGCACGCACCTTGGGGGTGCTTCTGACGACCCATATCAACAGCTTTCAGATTGTCCTGGGCAAGCTGCTCAGCCGGCTCTTGCAGATGCTGCTGCTCGTGGCTATCAGCCTGCCGTTACTGTCGATCCTGCGCGTCTTTGGAGGCGTCCACTGGTCGGGCATCTGGGCCGCCCTCGTGGTCACGACCACGTCTGTTCTGTTCATTGGGTCGCTAAGCCTGCTGGTATCGTGCTATCAGCCTCAGGGTTATCGTGCCGTCTTCGTGGTGCTGACTATCTGCACGGTGCTGTTTCTGGCATTGCCGATGGGGCTGTTACTGGCCGCGCACCTGGAGGTCCTCAGCGATCGCACGGCCGAGTCGCTTGCCCTGCTGACCAATCCGTTCATGGCAATGGCCCAGGTGACCGAGGGTCTGTTTGTCGGAGGCGCAGCGGGCGTGTGGGTGCTTGCCTGGTTCTGGCACTGTCTGGTGATGCTGGGCGGCGCGGGCGTGTTCATCGGCCTGTCCATGCGGGCCGTCCGCCGGGCGGCCGTTACCCGCAGCGATACAGCCGGCCGCAAACTCAGTCGGCGGGTCCTGGGTCTGATGGACCGGATGGCGGGCAGGCCCGGCCGTTCCCACGCTGATTCAGCCGAGACCGCCTTGCCCATCAAGGGCTCGCCGATCCTGTGGCGCGAGATGCACACAGCCTTCATGCGGCGGCCGTTGGGAAAACTCATCGTGTACAGTGTCATGGCGGTGATCCTGCTGTTTGTGATCGTCCTGGTCGTCATACAAAGGCACGTGGCCCTGGTCCTCTGCGGCGTGGTCTCCGGCGTCCTCTCATTGCTGCTGGTGATCCGCCTGGCGGCTCAGACGGGTTCCTGCATCACGCGGGAGAAGGAGGGTCGAACCTGGCCGATCCTGCTGACGACCCCGATGGACGACCGACAGATCATCCGCGACAAGGCCCTGGCTGCCGTCGGACGCAACCTGCCCATGCTGGTCTTTCTGTTCTGCCTTCAGGTCATCTGCGGTGTGATGATGGCGGCCGAGGAGCCCATGATGCTGATGACGTTCTTCGCACTGCCGTGGTCCCTGGCGGGGTCCATCGTCTTCGTGACGGGTATGGGCGTGTTCTTCAGCGTCACGCTGCGAAGTTCGGTCGCCTCGGTCGCCGTGACGGTCGCCGTCTATCTGGCGGCGAGCTACTCCTGCTGCGGCTGTATGGGTCCCATGCTGGGATTCATGGTGGCCGGCCCCATGATGGCTGCCGGCGGCAGTCCCATTGGGGCTGTCGTGATGGGTGTCCTGATGCAGGGGCTTCCGGCGGTGGTATGGGCGGCCGTGGGGCTGCTCCTGGCCAGACTCGCCGTTGGCCGTGTCCGCCGGAATGTCTTTTGATTGCCATTGCACGACCATGCCGACTCACCGACGAATGATACTGGATTACGCAATGGCCGCCGGCCGACGCTGGCTCTGGCCCCAATGGCTGACCGGGCCGATCTTCGCCAAGGAGCTGTGTGTCGCGAGCCGTCGCCGGCGCAACTACGTCCTGCGGTCGGTCTACGTCGTTGGCCTGGCCCTGGTGATGGCGCTTCTGTGGGCCGGCGAGATGCACAGCGGGGGCCGTACCTCCGTGGCCTACCGACTGTCGCGCATGGCTATGGTCGGCAAGCTCACGATCATGTTCACCGTCTGGTTTCAGTTCATGGCCACGCAGGTTGTCGCCGTCGTCGGCCTCAGCGGCGCGGTCAGCGATGAGGTCTATCACCGCACGCTGGCGGCCCTGGCGACCACGCCGATCAACGGCCTGCAGATCGTCATGGGCAAGCTCCTCAGCCGGCTCCTTCAGTTGGTACTGCTGCTGGCGATCAGCCTGCCGTTGCTGGCTATCGTGAGGGTCTTCGGCGGCGTGCCCTGGGATTACGTGTTGTGGTCGCTGGGCATCACGCTCTCAACGGCCGTGTTCGTGGGATCGCTGGCGATGTTCATCTCCATCTTCACCCGCCGGACCTACGTGGCCATCATCACGACGGTCCTGATCGCGGGCGGGCTGTTTCTGTTATTGCCGCTGCTGACAGGCATGATACTGGTCGATGATGTCATCGACGACGATGTATTCATATCGCTGTTGACGGCCTTCAACCCCTATGTGGCGATGGGGATGAAGACCAATTGGATGATGTTTCCACGAGGAATGGCAGCGGGGGGCCCCGCGGTCTTTGGCGTTATCAACTGCCTCGTCATGCTCGTCGGCTCGGCCCTGTTGGTTATGCTGTCGGCCTTTCTCGTGCGGCGTCTGGCCCTGCGGTTGGCGGCCGGTCAGACGACCCTGTCCGCCGAGGGCAAGCCACGGGCGCCGGGTGGTTCCGCTGCATCCGCCGCCGGACAGGACGATGTTCGCCGGGTCTGGGATAGCGCCGTGCTCTGGAAGGAGTTCCGCACGCCGCTGCTGGGCCGGCACAAGGTACTCAAGGTCATTGGCCTGATTCTGGGCGTGTTCGTCCTTCTGCTGACCTATCTGCTATGCGCCAATGAACACTCGCTTGGCTACAGCGAGATTCAGGCGACGTACGCAGTGGTCTTCTTATGCCTGGCGATGCTTCTGGCGATCGTGATTCCCGCCACGCTGGTCACGTCGGAGAAGGAGACCCATGCCTGGCCTCTTCTGCTGACGACCGCGCTGAGCGACGGGCAGATCATCCTGGGCAAGCTCGCCGGGGCCCTGCGGCGTTGCCTGCCGGTCTGGGTGCTGCTCTTCGGCCACGTGGCGATATTCGCTGTCGGCGGCGTAACGCATTGGGTGGCCCTGGTGCACCTGGCCATTCTGGTTGGCTGGCTGGCGTTCTTACTCTGTTGCAGCGGCCTCTACTTCAGTTGTCGCTTTCGACGCACCACCGTGGCGGTCGTCATGAACTTCGCCCTGGCAGCGGTGCTCTGGGCGGTTGTGCCGTTCCTGTTGTTTGCCGTCAGCGAGATCGTGCGAGGCCCCGACAATCTGGCCGAGTTTGTCGCCGACGCGAACCCCTTCGTGCAGGTCGTCGTCATCGTGGAAACCGCCACCCGGTACATGCAGAACGGCGCAGACTGGAGTTACCATTGGGTGTCCGGCAGTTCCCACAGCACGGCGGCCACGACCGCCTTCCTCATCTTGTGCATGGTGCTCTACACGTGGATAGCGTTGATGTTTCTATGGCGGGCGAAGGCGCTTGTAAGACGCCGGCCCGTCTGACCGGCCGATGGCAAAACGATGGCTTCGATACGGCTTGACAACGTAAGTAAGACATTCGACCGGACCACCGTGGCCGTGTGTGATCTCAGTCTCGACGTGCCGGACGGACACGTCATGGCCGTCGTGGGGCCCAGTGGCTGCGGCAAGACAACCCTCTTGCGGCTGATTGCCGGCCTTGAGAGGCCCGACAGGGGCGATATTCTGCTGAACGGCCGTTCCGTCGTGGATGTGCCGCCCGAAGATAGAGGCGTTGCCATGGTCTTCCAGGGCCAAAGTCTCTACCCGCATATGACAGTCGCCCAGAACCTGGCCTTCGCACTACACAGATTGCAGCTGGATGCCGGGCAGAGACGCCGCCGCATCGAGGAGGCCGCGGCCGTCATGGGCATAGGAGACCTGCTCCACAGAAGGCCGCACACCCTGTCGGGCGGTCAATACCAGCGGGCGGCCCTGACCAAGGCGCTCGTGGGCCGCCGCGATGTGTGCCTCCTGGACGAGCCGCTGGCCAATCTCGACGCCCAGGCCCGGCTGCAGCTGCGGGCCGAGCTGCGTCAGGTGCTGCGCGACGCCGGGGCCACCGTGGTCTACGTAACGCACGATCAGAGCGAGGCGATGGCCCTGGGCGACCGCATCTGCGTCATGAATCGCGGCCGGGTCGAGCAGGTGGGCTTGCCCGGCGACTTGTATGCCCGGCCCGCCAACCGTTTCGTCGCCGAGTTTGTCGGAACGAGAGCCCAAGGGATAGGCATTGCGTTTTGAGAGCGGATGCGGGATGATGGTGCTCAGACGCCGGGCCCCGCGTCCGAAAGCGAACGCGGCCTGCCGTCCAATGGAACGGACTGAAGGAGTCAAAGCATGGTCAGATATGCAATGTGGATTCTGCTGGGCATAGCGCTCGTTGTTGCCCTGCCCGGCTGCAAGGGGGGCGGCTGAGGCGGCGCCCGATCCAGTACACATGGTGTGTACACAAGACAGATTCATCAGGACAGATCCTCTGGGTCTGGCGGCTCTGATGCGATGAGCGCAGAGGCCGAGCCGACCCTGCCAACCGCACCGTTGGTCGACGGTGTGTAGCCGTTGAGCGGCGGATACACTTTCACGGAGGCCCGACTGACATGAATACCAGAGTCGTTGCCTGCACGGTGATCGCGGCCGTGGTGCTGACCCGGGCGCCTGCCGAGACGATTGGCGTCTATTTCGGCACGTATACCGGCGGCGACAGCCCAAGCCGGGGCATCTACCAGGCTACTCTTGACGTAGAAACGGGCGCACTCTCGCAGCCGGTTCTGGCGGCCGAGGCGACCAACCCGTCTTTCCTCGAAATCCACCCCAACGGAAAGTACCTGTACACCGTCAGCGAATCGGGAGGCGCCGGCAGTGTCGGCGCATACGCGATTGAGCCGGATGGGGCGCTGCGTCTGCTGAACCGCCAACCCTCCGGCGGGTCCGGTCCGTGCCACGTGAACATTGATCCCAAGGGGACCACGGTCCTTGTGGCCAACTACGGCAGCGGGAGCGTTTGTGCTGTTCTGATCCAGTCCGACGGGCGGCTGGCCGAGCCGACGGGCTTCGCACAACATGCTGGGTCCGGCCCCAATTCCGCGCGGCAGAAAGGACCTCATGCCCATTCGGTCAATCTCAGCCCCGACGGCCGATTCGCGTTCGTAGCGGACCTGGGAATCGACAAGATAATGGTTTACCGGCTGGACACGGCCAAGGGCACGATTGTCCCCAACGACCCGGCGTTCGTCTCGCTCAAGGGCGGGGCCGGGCCGCGGCATCTGGCCTTTGCCCCCGGCGGCCGATACGCCTATGTCATCAATGAACTCGATTGCACCATCACCGTCTTGGCGTATGAGACGACGTCGGGCGCGCTGACGGCGATTCAGACGGTCCCCACATTGCCGGACGATTTCAAGGGGTTGAGCACATGCGCTGAGGTCCGTGTGCACCCAAGCGGCATGTTTGTCTACGGCTCCAATCGCGGGCATGACAGCATAGCCGTCTATCGCGTCAATCCGTCAACTGGGACGTTGACCTTTGTCGAGCACGCAACGGCCGGCATCAAGACGCCCCGCAATTTCAACATTGACCCGACCGGTCGATACTGTCTGGTCGCCAACCAGGGTTCCGACAGCGTCGTCGTTTTTCGAATTGACCCGCAGACCGGCCGTCTGGAGCCCACCGACCATAAGATCGCCGTCGGCAGGCCCGTCTGTATACGGTTCCTCAAACGTCCATAGTATTGAAAGGCAGCCTGATGATGAAGAGCACCAGCGGCATGGCGAGATTATTGACGATGGTCCTGTGTCTGGTCGTTGCGACCGCGGTCGTTGGCGGCCAGGGCGATGTGATCCCATTGCCTGAACACCCCCGGCCCGACTTCGAGCGGGCCGATTGGGTCAATCTCAATGGGAGCTGGAACTTCGGATTCGACCCGAACAACAAGGGCCTCGACGAGCAGTGGTTCGCTGGCGGCAAGCGATTTGCCATGACCATCACCGTGCCCTTCCCGTGGGGCTCGAATCTCTCCGGCGTCGAGGACAAGGCCGACATCGGCTGGTACGCCCGCACGATCCAGGTCCCCCGTTCCTGGCGGGGCAAACGGGTATTCGTGGTTGTTGGGGCATGCGATTGGCGGACCACGGCATGGCTGGACGGCGAGAAACTGGGCGAGCACCAGGGCGGTTACACGCCGTTTGCGTTTGACCTGACGGACCATGTGAAGTTCGGCCGCCGACAGCGGCTCGTGCTCCGCGTCGACGACACCCCGCACCCGTTCAAGCTCGAAGGCAAGCAGGGCTACGGGCGTGCTGCCGGCATCTGGCAGACGGTCTACCTCGAGGCCCGGCCGAAGATCGCCATCGAGACGGTGCATTTCACGCCGGATGTGGACAACTCCAGGGTCCGGGTCGATGTGTCGCTCAGCGAGAAGGCGAGCGGGGCCATGACGTTCTGCCTCAAGTTCAAGCCGCGGGACCGCGCCGATGCGGCCGTCCCGCAGCCTGTCAAGGCCGGACAGCAGGCGTTTGCATTTGATATCCCCCTGGACAAGCCGCGTCTGTGGTCGCTGGAGGACCCGTATCTGTACGAGGTGACCGCCGCGCTCGACGGCCCCGACGGCGGCGACGCTGTCTCGACGTATTTCGGGATGCGCAAGATCCGCACAGGGGTGCTGCCGGGCACGGATTTCCCTTACGTGATGCTCAACGATAAACCGGTGTACCTGCAGATGTCACTGGACCAGGCGTACCATCCCGAGGGCTATTACACTTTCCCCAGCGATGCCTTCATGCGGGATGAAATCCTCCGAAGCCGGCGGATCGGCCTCAACGGCCAGCGAATCCACATCAAGGTCGAGGTACCTCGCAAGCTCTACTGGGCCGACCGACTCGGCATGTTGATCATGGCGGACGTGCCCAATTTCTGGGGCCCGCCGGATGCCCAGGCACGCGCCGAAAGCGAGTATGCCCTGCGGCGGATGATCAAGCGGGACTACAACCACCCGGCCATATTCTCATGGGTGAACTTCAACGAGACGTGGGGCCTGCGGACGGGCGATGAAGGCTACAAACCCGAGACGCAGCAGTGGGTCGAGGGCATCTACAAGCTGACCAAGCAGCTCGATCCCACCCGGCTTGTGGAGGACAACTCGCCCTGCAATTACGACCATGTCGCCACCGACTTGAACACCTGGCACCAGTATCTGCCGGGACACGCATGGCGCAAGACGGTGGACGAGTACTGCGAGAAGACCTATCCGGGCTCGACGTGGAACTTCATTGGCGGCCGCAAGCAGAGCGGCCAACCCATGTTCAACAGTGAGTGCGGTAATGTCTGGGGCTACGAGGGCAGCACCGGCGACGTGGATTGGAGCTGGGATTACCACATCATGATCAACGAGTTCCGCCGCCACCCCAAGTGCTGCGGCTGGCTGTATACCGAGCACCACGACGTCATCAACGAATGGAACGGCTATTGGCGGTACGACCGGTCGGAGAAATACACCGGGATGGAGGAACTGGCCGCCGGGATGAGCCTGCGCGACCTGCACGGTGCGTTCTACATTGCCGGCGAGCGTGAATTGTGCCGGGACGTGGCCTGCGGGCAAGAAGTGGAAGTGCCGCTTTATGCGTCGTTTATGACGGACGAGCCGGTCGGCTCGCAGTTGCGTCTGGAGATGATGCTCTACGGCTGGGACCGTCTGGGCGCCAGGCAATTCTACTGGCGCGGGGCCCGGTCCGTGCCATACAAGCCCTGGATGAACGAGGAGTTGCCCGCCCAGGCCGTGAAGATGCCGGGTGAGCCGGGCCTTGCCATCCTGCAGTGGACGCTCAAGGACGCCGGCGGGCGGATTCTGCATCGCAACTTCACGACCTACGTAGTGGGCGAGGCCCCTGCGCCGCGGGACCAGACCATGCAATCCGGGGATTCGACCCTGCGCATCGTGCGATTCAGCCCGGCGAGCTTCGCCAAGGCGCAATGGTCGCTCAAGCAGTGGAATGTCCTGGATGGACTGAAGGTCAACGGGGCCGGGTCGGGCTATTTTGAGTACGAAGTGCCCTGGCCCGCCGACTTGAAGCCCGCCGACATCGAACAGGCGAACATCCGCATGGAACTGTCGGCCAAGCAACTGTTCGGCAAGGACCGCGAGGGCGCCGCCAAACAAGAGGGCGATTTCATGCGGGGCAAGGGCACGCACGACCCGAGCCTCAATCCCAACGCCTACCCGATGACCGACGAGACCCGCTTTCCCAGCGCCGTGCGCATCCGGGTCATGGGCGAGGCCGTCGGTGTCTTCGAGCTGCCCGACGACAGCGCCGACCATCGCGGCATCCTCTCGTGGCACAGCCAAAAACGGGACCGACGTCTGCGCGAGGCGGGGTCTTACGGTTATCTGGTGGACGCGGCCATCCCTGCTGCGGCCGTCAGGCAAGCGGCCGAGGCCGGCAAGGTCATCATCCGCCTGGAGGTGGATGACTCCCTGCCGGGCGGGTTGGCGGTCTACGGGGAACGGTTTGGCCGGTATCCGATGGACCCGACGATGGTATTCACCATGAAGCAGTAGGCCCCTTTGGCAACCGACCAGGGGCGACGGCAACCGCTATGGGGAAACGATGGCCGACAATCGCGGTTTACAGCATTGTCTTTACGGGGCTCGCCGTCGGTCTGTATCTACTGAGCCGCCGGAGTTTCCTGCTTTTTCACACCATCGTGGAGATGCTCACGGTCTGCGTGGCCTTCGCCATCTTCCTGATCGTGTGGAACAGCCGCAAGTTCATTGAGAACAACTACCTGGTCTTCATCGGGATTGCTTATCTGTTCATCCCCGGCGTGGATTTCGTCCATACATTGGCATACAAAGGCATGGGGGTATTCCCCGGTTACGGGGCCAATACGGCCACGCAACTGTGGATCGCGGCCCGGTACTTGCAGAGCCTGTCATTGCTCGTGGCCCCGCTGTTCCTCAAACGGCGGCTCAGACCCGGTATCTTGTTGGGCGTGTATGCCGCCATATTCACCCTTGTCATCGTGGCCATCTTCCTGTGGAAGGTGTTCCCGGTCTGCTACGACGACGAGGCCGGCCGGTTGACGGCCTTCAAACAGGTCAGCGAGCTGGTCAACATTGTCATACTGCTGGCGGCCCTGGGACTGCTCGTCCGCGAGCAGAGCCGCTTTGAGCCTACGGTCCTTCGCTGGCTGTGCTGGTCGATCGTCCTGACGATCGGCGCCGAGGCCATGTTCATGCAGTATCGGGACCCCTACGCGCTGGCCAACGCAATAGGCCACTATCTGAAACTGGGCGCCTTCTTCTTCATCTACCGGGCCCTGGTGGAGAAGGGCCTGCAGGAGCCTTACCTTGTCCTGTTCAGGAATCTCAAACAAAGCGAGCAGGCCCTGGCCAGGGCCCGGGATGAATTGGAGCAGCGGGTGCAGCGGCGCACCGCGCAGTTGGCCGAGAGCGAACAGCGGTTTCGCCTGATGGCCGAGACGATTCCCGACGTCTTCTGGCTCAGCACGCCCGGTGTGGGGCAGATGGTCTATGTCAGCCCGGCCTATGAGACCATTTGGGGACGCAGCCGCCAGAGCCTGTACGAGCAGCCCCGTTCCTTCTCCGACGCCGTGCACCCGGACGACAAGGACCGCGTGATCGCCGCCTTCCGCGAACATGCCGACGGCCGCTGGAACCTCGAATATCGAATCATTCGTCCCGACGGCTCGGCCTGCTGGATTGCCGACCGTGGCTTTCCCATCCGTGATGAACAGGGCGACGTCAGGTATATGACCGGTGTTGCCACAGACATCACGGCCCGCAAAACGATGGAGAATACCCTGCGAGAGCTTACCAGTGAACTGGTGATGGCCGAGGAACGTGAACGCCGCGAGATTGCCATGGAGCTGCACGATTCCGTGGGCCAGATACTGGCATTTCTCAAAATCGAGCTGGGCGAGCTACAGCGTCGAGGGACCGCGGCGGGGTTGTCCGAGACCATTGAGGGTATTCGCCGGAACCTCGACGAGGCCATCGGCCAGACCCGGACGCTGACCTTCGAGATCAGCCCGCCGGAGCTGTATACGCTGGGGTTCGGACCGGCTTTGGAGGAACTGGCGCAACGATTCACCCGGCAGCGGTCCGTTGCCTGTTCGGTGGAGGTTCACGACGACGTCTCCGAAATGAACGAACAGATCAGGATTCTGCTGTTTCGTTCCGTTCGCGAGTTGCTCATCAACGCCGCCAAGCACGCCCGCTGCACGGAAGTGAAGGTGACCGTTCGTCGGGCGCCGCCGGATGTGCTGGTTACCGTCCGCGACAACGGCATCGGCTTTGAGAGCGGCCGGTTGGAGACGATAGGCCGCGATCGGTGCGCCGGCTACGGGATTTTCAGCATCTGCCAGCGGCTGGTGCAACTGGGCGGGCGAGTCGACATCGATTCAAGCCCGGACAAGGGAACGACGATTACGCTGTCGGCGCCTTTGGACGCCGCGACAGGCGGAGAAAGGAGCGCACTGGTATGAATACACGCATTTTGCTGGGCGACGACCACACCATCGTCCGTCACGGCCTGATCAATCTGCTCAAGCCTCACCCGCATCTGGAGGTCGTCGGCGAGGCCCATAACGGCCACACGACGCTGGAAATGGCCCAGCGGTTGTCGCCGGACATCGTAATCATGGATATTGCCATGCCGGATCTGAACGGCATTGATGCGACGCGACAGTTGACCAAAGACCACCCGCAGGTGAAGATCATCGCCCTGTCCATGCACTCCGGCAAGAGGTTCGTCGTCGAGATGCTCAAGGCCGGAGCCAGGGGATACCTGCTCAAGGACTGCGCATTCGAGGAACTGGTCAAGGCGATCGAGGTGGTCCTGGAAGGCCGGGTGTACCTCAGTCCTTCCATTGCCGACGTCGTCGTTGGGGAGTGTGTCCAGCCTTCCCAGGAGGGCCGGTCATCGGCGTTTGCCGTGCTCTCGCAGCGAGAACGCGAGGTTCTTCAGTTGATGGCCGAAGGCAACACGACCAAGCAAATCGCGCTTCGCCTCCATATCAGCGCAAAGACCGTGGAAGGCCATCGGTTGCGCCTGATGGAGAAACTCAAGATAGACAGCGTCGCCCAGTTGACGAAATACGCGATCTCCCAAGGGCTGACCTCGTCCGAGTCCTGACCGAATCGGCTGCACGCGGGTGGTCGCCATTGCTTAACCGGTGCCGGGTTATGCGGCCGTCAGGGGCCAATGGCGGCGAGGATCCGCTCCATCGCCATATCCAGTCTGGCGTCCAGATCGTACGTGCCTTCGGCAATCTGACGACGGATGGCCTCCACCTTCTGTTCTCGAACCATCGGACACTGTCCACGCTCAAGACGACCGGGCTGGTTCCGGCCCCGCCGGTATGAACTCCGTCGTGAGACGGGTGATAGCTTTGTCGAACCTGCTGGAGTCCTTCTGGCCTCTGTGATCGGCACGATCCACCGTCCTTTCTGCTGTTTTGACATCCATGCCGCGGGCCGGGTGCCGGCGCCCCTGGAGGCACAAGCCCGCTAAACCTACTGTTATCATAGTGTATCATTTCGGCCTAATGTTACAGGACCTCCATAGGAGAAATGCTCTATCTGCCCCGGCAAATCCCCGCAATATCGGCCTCTGGTTCCTCGGAGGGACCGCCGGGGTTCAGCGGTGAGGGAATCCCACCCGGCGAATAGGGGAATTTCCTGATAGGCATGGACCGCGGCTTTGGTTATCTCGATAGGCTGTGTTTGAGCCTGGGGCCAAAGGCCCACAGTCGGTGATGCCTCGGGCGGATGCGAACCGACGATTCATCAAGGATACTGTCATGAAGGTATGGGTGACCAAGGATTGTGTGGCGTGCGGATTGTGCGTCGATATTTGTCCGGAGGTCTTCGATCTGGGTCCGGAGGCCGCGGTGGTCAAGGCCGAGGCGGACATCCAGGCTCATGCGGAGCAGGTGCGAGATGCGGCCGAGCAGTGTCCGGTGGCGGCGATTATCGTCGAGGAGTAACTGGCGGCCGCATCGTTCGGCTTATTGGCGACCGGCGCCGCAGTCCCGGAAGGGCGTTGCCCCCTGGGGCCGACCCGCGTGAATGGGGCTCACACCTTTAGGGGATTCGGAGGCCCATATCGGGTAAAAGCCCGATGGCGGGCCGGTTGTGTGGTCGGCTATGCTGAATCTGATGGCTTGTGGCTTCGGCGCACTTTCGGGAGCGGCCGGTGCAAGGGCCAGTCGAAAGGTCAGAACGTGAAGAGTCCGGGCAAGTGTAGGTGCTGACATGTCAAGAAGGTCGCAAACGCCGTGGTACGTATTGAACTCGCCGGAAATCGGCAGGCCGTTTCACAGCCTGTGCGAGCTGTGCCATAAGCAGGGGGTGTTGGACCCGAAGACCAAAGAGTTGCTGATCCTGGCGGTGTCGTCGGCCATTCAGGCGAATCAGTGCGCCGATGAACATATCGAGCGAGCCTTGGCCGCCGGGGCCAGTCGCGAAGAGGTGACCGAGGCTTTGCTGCTGGCGGCCGTTGCGATGGCCAGCACACAGCTCGCGTGGAACCAGGAAACGTATATCAGGTATCTTGACAGTTCCAGGAGCAAAGGAGATATTCATGCCGCAGTTGAGTGAGCACATTCGCAGCGACGACTGGAAGAAGGAAAAACACGTCCCCGTCATTGAATGTCCCCGAAAGGTCAAGTCCGGGGAGATCTTCCCCGTGAAGGTAACCTTGGGCAAGGAGGTCGCCCACCCCAACACGACCGAGCACCATATCGCGTGGGTGAGCCTCTATTACCATGACGAAGGCGGGAAATTCGCCCATCAGGTGGCCCACGTGGAGTTCACCGCCCACGGGGAATCGGCGGATGGACCCAATCAGGGACCCGTTTACACCCATCACGAGGCGACGGCGAGCCTCAAGATCGCCAAGTCCGGCGTCTTCCATGCCGTTGCTTACTGCAATATCCACGGACTGTGGCAGTCCAGCGCGGAATTAACGGTCGAGCCCTAGCTGCGGCCGTACGCGACATTCCACACCCTACCGGCGGCGCGCGGACATGGCGCCCAACCAGGCGCGCCGCCGGCTTCTTGTGTTAAGGAGCCACCCATGAAATGGTTGAAGAAGATGAGGCAAAAGAGAACGGCCACGATGAAGAATGCGGCAAGGCTGCTGCTGTCGATTCTGGTGGTGGCGGCTGTATCGCTTTGTCTGGCGGGGTGCAAGGGCAACGGCGAGCACCCGTCCGACGAGCACCCCGCCCAAGACACGAACGACAGGCCGGCCGAGGAGCATCCAGCTGGGGAGCATCCAGCTGGGGAGCATCCAGCCGGGGAGCATCCGAGGTAAGAGACGCAATGTGCGGCGTCATGGAGCGGGATTTGCCATTCTCGATCGGCCAAGGCCCTGTCCTGGGGCTCGTCGTCCTATGCAGCGTTTGCGCTCTGTCTGAAACAGTGTGCGTGAAACAGCCTGAAGGGGTATTGTCATGCGCCGGCTAACAGCGATTCTGGCCGCGGCGGGGGTTTCATGTGCGGTGCTTGCGGGCCTCAGCACCACGTGGGATCAGGGGCCGGAGGCGCCCGATTCCGTGCCCCATGTCGTGACGAAGGACATACAGGAAGGCATCGAGAGGCATATTGAAGAGCAGACCCGTCGGGGCGGGGGATACTTCAGGATACCCTTCCGCGAGACGCCGCTTCAGTTGCGGCTGGTCCGCGTTCATGTGGAGTATCTGGCGAACCTGGGGCCGCGCCGGCATTTCGCGTGCGTCGATATGGCGAACATCGACGGGGATGTGTATGACGTCGATTTCTTCCTTGCGGGTGATCCGGGCGAGATGACGGTGACGGAGACGACGGTCCACAAGATCAACGGCCGGCCGATCTACGTCTGGCGGCAACGGAGCGACCGGACATGGCACCGCGTGCCGGTCAAGGATGCCTCGCCGGAGTTGCTGGGAGTTATTGCCGGGACCGATGAGTTCGACTTCATCTATCGGGCGACGCTGCCGGAACTGACGGACACGGCCCGGATGTGGCTGCCGGTGCCGTCCGACGACGAGTTTCAGACGGTTGAGGTCAAGTCGATAGACGTTCCGGGCCAGCAGCAGATGCTCCGCGACAGCCAATACGGCAACAAGGTGCTGATGCTGACGCTGAGTCCGAAGGACAGCGGCAGAATCGTCACGATGCGGTTTCATGCGCGGCGCCGCGAGAAGGGAGTGTACCCGGCGAAATCGACGGACGTGCAGCGGTATCTTGAGCCGGAACGGCTGGTCCCGATCGATGAGACGTTCCGGAGAATCGCCGAGGAAGCGGTCAAGAGCAAGAACGGGGACCTGGCGCGGGCGCGGGCGTTGTACGACCACGTCATCGACCGGATGCGATACATGAAGTACGGCAGCGGCTGGGGCCAAGGCGACGCCGCCTACGCATGCAATGTCCGCACCGGCAACTGCACGGACTTCCACTCGTATTTCATCGCCCTGTGCCGATCGGTGGGGATACCGGCGCGTTTCGCCATCGGGGCGGCGATCCCCTCCGAGCGGGCCGACGGGGGCATAGACGGCTATCACTGCTGGGCGGAGTTCTACACGGACGGGCGCTGGTGGCCCGTGGACATCAGCGAGGGCGACAAGTGTTCGAGCCTGTCGACCTATTACTTCGGGCACAATCCGGCGAATCGGATCGAACTGAGCCGCGGACGGGACCTCGTGGTGGAGCCTGGGCCCGCCTCAGGGCCGATCAACTTCCTGGCCTATCCGGTGCTGGAGGTGGGCGGTGAGCCGGCCGATGTGAAGGTCCGGTTCTCGTTTCGCAGGACCCGCTCGGACAGAACGTGAATGAGACGGTCACGTTGTGCTCAGCCTGACAAGGGGCGCGGCGTGACACCCGCGGGGCGGGCAACTCGACACCCACGCGGACATGGCGCCCAACCCGGCGTGCCGCCGGTTTTTGGCTTCTGACTCGTAACCGTCGCACTGGGGCAAGGGGGGCCCCGGGCGGCGGATTGTTATCGGACTCACACGCACCGGAAGCGAAAAGCAAGTAATTTCCTTACGCAACGCCTCCTCGTGTGTGCCAGTCTTTCGTGGCG
>DDXG01000317.1 GCA_002347125.1 Phycisphaerales bacterium UBA2266 | reverse complement strand
GAGTCGTTGTACACCTCGATCTGCACCCCGCCGGCCGTCCGCCGGCTGCTCAGACGCACTACGCCCCGATCCGTGCAGTACTTGATCGCATTACTCACCAGGTTATTCGCCACAATCTGCATCAGGTCCAGGTCCGCCTCGACGACCAAGTCCGCCGCAATCTCGTTCTCAAAACGAACGTTCTTCTTCGCGATCAGCGCCGCCAGGGACTGCAAAGACTCCTCGAACACGTCCTTGCCCAGGTTCAGACGGACCTTCGTCACGGACAATTCGCCCCGCTCCACGCGACCCAGGTTCAGGAACTTCCGCACCGTCGCCGCCAGGTAGTCCAGGTTCCGGGTTACGGAATCCATCGCCTTGCGCTGCTTGAAGTTGATCAACCCCAGATAGCCATCCCGCACCGCGTAGGCATTCAACACGGTGGATGCCAGAATCCCTTTCAACTCGTGCGCCACAAACCCGATCAAATCCACGTAGCTCTTGTTCAGTTCCGTCAGTTTCTCGTTGGTGGCCCGCAGATTCCTGTCGCGCTCCTCCAGCTTCTCGCTCATTTCGTTGAACGCCTTTCCCAGCGCATCCAACTCCTCCTTGTGGTCCGGGTGGTCGATCTGATACCCCAATTCCCCGTCGGACAACCGCGTCGTTGCCTGCATCATGTGCAGGAGCGGCCTGGAAATCGCCGTCGCCAGCAGCAGCGCCAACACCACCGTCAGGAGAACCGCCCCGCCGACCAGCACAAGAAACTGCACCACGAGCGTACGGGCCCGCGCCATGAACGGCTGCTCGAGAATCCCGACGTACAGAATCCCAATGACATGGCCGCCGACGTCCTTGATCGGCTCATACGCCGTCTTGTACCAGTCCGTCACGACAAACGCCCGGTCATGGAAGGTCCGGCCCTTTTCCACCACCTGCTCGTAGACCCGTTCGGATACCCGTGTTCCGACGGCCCGCTGGCCGGCGTCGTCAAGCACATTCGTGGACACCCGCACATCATCCTGGAAGATCGTCACCGTCCCGACGGGTTTGCCGTCGTGCAGATCATTGGTGAACACGAGTTCTCGAATCCGGTCGACCAGCGTGAACTGGCCGTTGATGATTCGCCCGGCATAGGCGATCAGCCGCCCCTGGCCGTCCGGCGCGTCAAACATCACCGCCGCTTCCATCGCCAGGGCGTCCTGCAGGACATCCCGCTGCGTCGGCCGAGCCCTGGGCGTCGGCTTGATGGCGATGGGCATGCGGCCGGCCGGGTCAACCTTCAGCCGTTCCATTTCTCCGGCCGTAATCACTCGCGTCGCGGCCACCGGGCCGTCGGTCTCGGCCGCCTGTCGCGCAATTTCGCTCGGCACATCCGCTATGTCCGCCTCCCGGACAATCGCCAGGTAATCCACGCCCAGCCGCCTGTGAATCGTCCGGCTCTCGGCCACCGGGCACGCCAGCTCCAACATCTCGGCCAAGCGTGTCAGTTCCGCCCGATAGACCATCCGTGCGGCCCTCAGATCATGGTCGACACGCTCCTGGATGGTGTCCAGAATATCCCGCTTGATCGCATAATACCCCAACACCGCCACCGGCGCCGCCAGGACGAAGATCACCGTCAGCAGAGAACTCAGTATCCGTGTTTTCAACAACCGTAGTGGCATAGCTTTCTTCGCTTGGCCATGAACGAGCGCCTTGTGAAAAAATTCACAATCACTACATAGCAACCCCTGTGCCGGTTCTGAGGCTGTCAATAAATCTGGGTTTTTTGCCCAATAGGGGCCATTGCAGTGTCGAATAGAGTCGTGTATCATTTCATTATGAAATATCTGTCATTTCACAATGAAAGGCCGCGAGTATGAGGGCAGACGACCTGTCTCTCAGGGAACTCATCCATTTTGAACCCGGGGGCATCGATCTGTACGGCCGACGCCTGGTGCTCCACGATTGCGGA
The DNA here is from genome assembly GCA_002347125.1 of Phycisphaerales bacterium UBA2266. Lineage (GTDB taxonomy): Bacteria > Planctomycetota > Phycisphaerae > Sedimentisphaerales > Anaerobacaceae > UBA2266. The sequence continues at coordinate 26,982 of DDXG01000317.1, read as the reverse complement.
AGTCTCGGACACCTGCGGCGGGAACTCGTTGAGATGGTGGGCATCGAGCACGCCAGGTGCCTTTTCACCCGTTTCGGGTTCTACTGGGGCCAGTCCGACGCCGCCGCCATGGCCCGCGTCTTCGAGTGGGATGACCCACTGGAGCTGCTCAAGGCCGGCCCGCGGATGCACGCCCTGGCCGGGGCTACGGGCGTCGAGGTACTCTCACTCGACGCCGACCGTTCCACCGGCCGTTTCAACATGGAAGTCGCCTGGGACCGCTGCAGCGAGGCCGATGAGCACACCGCCGAACTCGGCCCCTCCACTGAGCCCGTCTGCTGGGTCCAGACCGGCTACGCCAGCGGCTACGCCACCTTCTGGCTCGGCGCCAACGTGTATTTCCTTGAACGCCGCTGCCGCGGCGCCGGCGCCGACCACTGCATCGTCGTCGGCAAGGACCAGCAGTCCTGGGGCGACGAGATCAAGCCGTACCTGAAGTACTTCCTCGAAGTCGATGCCATCCAGACCCGGATCCTGCAATTGACCGCCGAACTGCGGCAGAAAGACCGCCAGATTGTCAGCCAGCGTCGGCGAATCGACCAGCTCCGCGCCCTGCAGAAACGCTGGTTCACCGAGGTCCACAGCAATGTCTTTCGCCAGACGCTCGACCTGGCCGGCTGCGTGGCCCGGTTCAACTCTTCCATCCTCATCACCGGCGAGAGCGGCTCCGGCAAGGAGATGCTCGCCCGCTACATCCACGGCCTGTCCGATCGCTCCGACCGCATCTTCCTGGCCGTCAATTGCAGCTCATTGCCCGAGACCCTCCTCGAAAGCGAACTGTTCGGCCACAAGGCCGGCTCGTTCACCGGCGCCGTGGAAGACCGCGTCGGCCTCTTTGAGCAGGCCAACGGCGGAACCCTTCTGCTCGACGAAATCGGCGACATCTCGCCCGCCATGCAGGCCCGGCTGCTCCGCGTCGTCCAGGAGAAGGAGATCATGCGCGTCGGCGAGAGCATCCCCCGCAAGATCGACGTCCGCATCATCGCCGCCACGAACCGCGACCTGCCCAGGGCCGTCCGCGAAGAACGTTTCCGGGAAGACCTGTACTACCGTCTTGGCGTCATTGAAATGGAGGTCCCGCCGCTTCGCCGCCGCCCGGAGGACATCCTGCCGCTCGTCCGCCATTTCATCGAGAGGCACAGTGCCGCGCTTTCATTGCCCAACCTCCGCCTCGACGCCCGCTGCGTCGATCCGCTCATCCGCTACGCCTGGCCCGGCAACGTGCGTGAACTGGAGAACGTCCTCGAACGCGCCGCCATCCTCTCGCGCGACGGCGTAATCACCCCCGACGTCCTGCCCGCGGCCATCACGGCCGGCCGAGCCACTGCCCCGGTAGGGGGGGCCTCCACCCTGGCGCAGGTCGAGCAGGCCCACATCCGCGCCGTCCTCGAACAGACCAACGGAAACCGCACCAAGGCCGCCGAAATCCTCGGCATCAGCCCCACCACCCTCTGGCGTAAACTCAAATCCCCCGATTAGCCGGCCGCGGCCGAGCTACTCTGTTCTGTACTCGGCAAGCCAGCTCTCCGCAAAACACGCAACATCCGCCGCGTCAACGACTCCGTCGAAATAAGGCGTCGTCGTTCCCTGAAGGCCGATCGGATCATGCCCGGACGTCACCGCAATGTCTGCCAGTGAATTGTAGGGAGCCCCTGACACTCCACCTATCGAAGGCGTTGCTTTGTTCCAGTCGCATGTGAGGGGATACAACGGCCTTATGGGGTGGTGTATGCCTGCGGCGTCGCCGGGTAGGGGGTGATGCAGGTGGGAGTCGCCGGCCTTGCGCAATCGCCGGTACTCGCGTCCTATTTCAGGCACGCGCAGATGCCGTCCGCTATGGCCTGGGCCAGGCGATTCTGAAACGCGCCGTCGGTCAGCAGGGATGCTTCGCGGCTGTTCGATATGAACCCCATCTCGATCAGCACCGCGGGCCCCTGTGTTCGCACGAGGACCTTGTAGTTGGCCCGGCGGACCCCGCGGCTGGAGAGCCCGGCCGCTCCCATGGCGTTCTCAATGGCCTCGGCCATCTTCACCGTGGACCACGGCGCCGCGTCGGCCACGTAGATGGTGTACCCGCGCACCGAGCGGTCGCTCGCCGTGTCCGCATGGAGGCTCACGAACAGGTCGGCCCCCATCCGATTGGCAACGTCAGCCCGCTCCTCCAGTTCCACAAACGTGTCGCCGTCGCGCGTCATGACGACGTACACACCCCGTGAATTGAGGATGCTCCGCAGCTTCTGCGCCACCTGGAGATTGATAGTCTTCTCATCATATCCATTCGCGGCCGGGGCCCCCGGGTCCTTGCCTCCGTGGCCCGCATCGATGACTACCCGTCCGGAAGCCGTCGGTGTAGGAACCGGCGTCTCGCGGTATGCCTCCATCGCGTTGCGTATCCGGCCGATAAGCGAGCCCGGCAGCCGTGTGCTGCCATCGACCACCGCCACATCGCCCACCTCGCCGATCGACGTGGCGTTGACGTAGGCATGGCCGCCCGGATATGTGAAAATCATCACGATGTTCGCCGGGTTCTTGAGCGTGAAGTGCGTCGAGGTGATGTCCGTTACCTTCAGGCCCAGGGCCTGGGCAATCTCGTAGACGTTCACCGTGCGCAGGTCGTCCGCGACAGGGGGGCGTTCACCACCCTGCTGACCCGGCTGGCAACCCGCCACAAGGACGCCCGCCAGCACCAGTCCGATGGTCAATCTCCGTGAGCTGCGCACAATAGCCCTGTTATCGGCCATTTCGCCGGATTGCATTAACCGCCGCCGTGTATTTGCCGGTCCTCGCTTGGGCTCAGTCCGGTGGCTTGGCGAAGTTCTGATAGGCATCGGCCATTTCCTTGATGTGTTCGGCCCGCAAGTTCTCCACCCGCCCGTCGGCATAGAGGTAAAGCGAGGAGCCGTTCGTATTGTCCTGGGCCCGCCGAGTGTGGAATCGATCCGGCTGGATGTCCTCGCGGATTGCATCCCACGGGATATTCGGCGACGGCTCGAACCACTCCTGTGAGTGTGTATGGTCGAACTTGACCCCCTCGACCAGCCGGTCACAGCAGATGAACGTCGTAATCGTCAGCCCCGGCCGCCGCAGCCCGTGCAGGCTTCGGTAGCATTTGTGCCCGTGGGTATCCTCGCCCTCGTGGCGATGGTGGTCATCTATAGCAATGTAGCCGTTGAGCACGTAACTGGTCAGTCCTCTGGCCAGGCGTTCTCTGCCGCTGGGATCGGCCGGGCATATCCGTATCTCGTTGATATCGCCGACGTAAGGACGCAACGTGTACACCCAGGATGCCGCTACTCCGATGGCCGAATCATGGCTGCACGCCGGGAACAGACCTCGGTTGTCTTGTGCGTACATCTCGATGGCCAGTCCGATCTGCCGCAGATTGCCCGCCGAGGCAATCCGTTTGCCCTGCATCCTCGCGGCCGCCAGCGCCGGCAACANNTGTGAAGGCCCTGTTCTTCACCATGGGATGGTTCCCCTGCAGAATCCGCCTCAGAAGCGCTGGGGCCTCATACGGCCGCGCGCCGCCTGGGCGTTCCATCAATCAGAGAGGTATGATAACGTCCGTCAGAGGGGAACAACGGGTGGCGGCCTTGCGGCGAAGGCCCGTCCATTGGACGCTTGAACAACAGCATCGTCGGGAATGTACCGAGAAGACGTGAGCGACTCCACGGTCTGGATGTGCAGGTCCGCCGGCGGCGCCAAGCAGTCCTTTGGCGCCAGCGCCAGCCCCTGACATACCGTGCAATGCTTACTGTCATGCCCTGGTTTCTGTCCCGCGGTCTCTCGATGAACATATAGCATCAGGCCCATGGTGACGGCCAGATGCCAGGCCAACACCATCGCCGCCAAGACTGGTCGCGGGACCCGCCGTTGGCGTGATGGCTGCCGCGATATCGCTCGACGAAATACCATACGAATACTCAACCGGCACAACCCGGGCAATACCCCTCCAGCCGGACCTGCTGGCGTAGAATCACAAAGCCCCGCGGCTGCCCCTGGGCCATCGGCATCCGTACCTCGGTCATGCAGAACGTCGCACCGCAACGGGTGCACGTAAAATGCGGGTGGCACTGGGTCTGTGAGCAACGATGCGCCGCCTCGAAGTGCCATGTTCGCTTGTGAAGGAAGGCCTTGTGGACCAGTCCGACCTCGACGAGGCTGGCGAGCGTCCGGTAGATGGAGACCTTATTGAACCCCCTATCCCGTAGCCGATCGGCGATTTGCGCCTGCGACAGCGGCCGGTCCGAGCCGAGCAGCACGCTCAGGGTTGCCCGCCGACAGGCCGTGCTGTACAGCCGTGCCTCTCGCAGCAGTCTCTCGGTCTCTGAATGAGCGTGGTCGGACATCGACAGGTTCCGGTTCAATGGTGGCACGAGGGGCATGTGTCGCCGCACTTGACGAACAACAGCGGAAAGACGATATCGCTGAAGCAGCACGGCAGCCATACCGCCAGGAACAGCCAGGCGAAGCCCCCCAAGGCCTGCCCAACGGTCAAGTGCCCGCCCATGGCCATGACAACGTGAAACGACGACGCCCAGGTGCTCAGCAGCACATGTCCGGCGTGGGGCACATGGGTCCTCGGCCGAAACATCGCAATCAGCACCCCCACAATCGCCGCCGGAATGACGAAATACCATTTCTCCACGAATCCGATGTGCATCCGCTTGGCGAGCCCTTCCTCATCGCCATGCGCCTCGTGCTCGTGGGCGGCCTCGTCATGTTCGTGGCCGCCCGTAATGGGCCCATGACTGTGGGCGGACATGCGCATCCCCAGGGTCCATTCGCCGACGTATGGAATGACCGCATCGCTGAGCGTCGCCACTCCCAACCCCCCGGCCAGGCCGATCACTACGACCAGCACCAGTGGCGAGGCCTTCGTATGGAGCCGGAACATCGCCGCCGTAACCATCGCACTGAGGACGACATGACCCACGTGGAAGACATAGAAGAGGGTTTCACCTAAGGCCTGTGAGATGCCCCTGAACAGTACCATGCACAGGAGCCCCGTCGCCGCCCCGAATAATGTAAACGGGGCATGGGATTTCAATTCAACCGCAATAGCTCGGAGTTTCCCTGCCATAGGCGTCCTACCCAGGTTTCACACACATACACCGCCCTGATTGGCCCAAAGGGCGGCCCTTACATGGAGCACGGCTACAAACCAGGCCAACCACCACCATACAGTCCGTTTGCGGCATTTGCAACTAAGTTGCAAGTTTTTTTGTGGCAGGACCCGTGTTTTTTTGGGTTTTCCTGGAAAACCCGTCAGCAATACCTCCGCACGGTGCGTCTACAGCAATAGCGGTCTATGGTTGGCTAAGCGAGGCCTCTTTCGCTGAGGCGCTTGAGGTGCGCGTCGCAGAATGGCTGCGCATGGCGAGGCCGGCGTGTAACCATGGCCCGCCGCGGGCGTAAAACATATGTAAAAACAGGGTCTGCAACATTATTTAACTTGACAAGGCGATGAGTTGGAGGCAGAATAGACTCGTTGCGAGCGGCGATTATCGCTGTGTGCAGGCGGGTTCCGTTGACACGCGGGGAGTGCGTTGTGTCTTCGGTTTCCATGCCGCGGGCACGTGTTGGAAATAGCGGTGTCGTGAGTAGACGCCGTAAAGGAAGCCTATAATGCGATGGGAGCACTGTTATGAGAGAGTGGATAACCCCATGGGCGTTGGCCGCCGTGTGTGTGATCGCCCCGGCCGCCTGTGCCGACGGCCCCGGAGACATCCGGTGGCGGACCGTTCTTGAGTCCACTGCGGACGGCGTCTGTCACGCCATGACCGCGACCGATACGGGCGGGTATGTTGTCGTCGGCTCCGTCCCGCGAAGAACGGTCGCATCGCTGTATATCGCGATCGTTGATGCCGACGGGCGGGTCGTCGTTGAGCGGACAGTCGGCAACGATGTGGAAGTGATCAGCGGACAGAGCGTGGCAAGGTGCCCCGACGGCGGCTACGTCATCGCCGGCTCCCGGATGAGCCACGCGGAGATGACCGCCCGCGATCTCTACCTGGGGAAGATCAACGCCGACGCCGTTCCCCAGTGGCAAGTGACATCTGGCGGCGCCCTCGACGACGCCAGCCGTTGCGTTATCTGCACATCCGACGGCGGCTATGCCGTCGCCGGCGAGAGCTTCTCCTTCGGCCCCTACAAAATGCAGGTGTATCTGGTCCGGTTCGATGCCTCCGGCCGCAGGCTCTGGCAGAAGACATACGGCGGGTATCTCAACGACCAGGCCTTGTCTCTTTGTGAGACGGCCGACGGCGGCTTCCTGCTGGCGGGACGGACACAGTCCCTCGGCGACCAGCGGGACGACGTGTATCTCATCCGAACCGACGCCGCCGGTGGACTGCTCTGGCAACATGCCCTTGGCGGAGCCGGGGCCGACAGCGCCTGCCATGTGGAGCCGACATCCGACGGTGGGTACATCGTCGCGGGAACCATCACGCCCGTCCCGGCCCTCGACAGCGACTTCTACGTCGTCAAACTCGACGCCGCGTTTGCCATCCAGTGGACGAACACGTATGACGCCGGGGATATGGAGACCTGCCAGGGTCTGCGCCGCTGCCGGGGCGGCGGCTATGTGCTCGTCGGCACGAAGGGTACGGGCATGGCGGCCGATGCCTGGGTGGTCCGCATCGACTCCGCCGGCACCCGCCTCTGGGACGCTGTCTGCGGCGGCTCGGCGGCCGACAGTGCCGTCGGCATCCTGCGATGCAGTGATACCGGCTGCACGATCCTCGGCAACACGAACTCCTTCGGTGGCTTCGACCGTTCGGCCGGTTACCTCACGCATACTGCCCCCGATGTGATCGCCCCGGCCGACTTCGACTTCAACGGGGCTGTGAATCTGTTCGATTTCGCCATATTCGCCGCCACCTGGCGAGCGGAGCCCCGCCAGGCCGGCTACAACGCCGACTGCGACATTGCGCTTGACGGCGACCCCGTCGTCAACGCCGCGGATATGGCCGAATTCGCCCGGCACTATCTTACGGAGCGATAGGGCCTCGTATCGTCGCCCACAGCCCGAAGGGGTCATCATGCCGTCCCACTCGCGTATTTTGCGCGCGACCGGGCACGGACCCATACCAATCCGGCCACCCCAAGCGTCTATCCCATAGAGTCGAAGACGTCTTCAGAACGGCATTGACCCCGTGGCCACCGGCGGCTAGAGTAGTCCACCTGCTCCCTCGCAGCACGCCGCTGTCGTGCCCCCGCAAAGGAGCAAACAGACCATGAAGACGATTGAGTCGTACAACGAATTGGCGGCCGTAGAACCCGGCGGCGTCCTGACCATCGGCAACTTCGATGGTTTGCACCTGGGCCACCAGGCGATCATGGCCCGCGCCCGACGATGCGCAGGCCAGCGTTCCGCCGCGCTGACCGTCATGACGTTTGAGCCCCATCCCATTGCCGTCCTTCGGCCCGACCAGGCCCCACCGTCCGTTACGCCACCGGCGATGAAGAGGCATCTCCTGGCGACCCTCGGAGCCACCTACTTCCACGTTATTCCAACCGACCGCCGCCTTCTGGAACTCTGCCCGGAGGACTTCGTCCGACGTTTCATCGTTGACGTCGTGCGGCCGTCGCTGGTCGTCGAAGGCCACGATTTCACCTTCGGGGCCGGCCGCAGCGGCAATCTTGAAGTCCTTGCAGAGCTTGGCGCCATGTACGGTTTCGAGGTCGCCGTCGTCGAACCCGAACAGGTGAAGCTGCCCGAAGACGGCCTCGTCCGCGTCTCCAGCACCCTGATCCGCCGCCTGGTCGCCGAAGGCGAGGTTGCCCGTGCGGCCGCTGTCCTGGGTCGGCCTTACCGGCTGGCAGGCCCCGTCATCCGCGGCAAAGGCAAGGGCCGCCAACTGGGTTTCCCCACGGTCAACATGGCCTTGCCCCCCCAGGTCATCCCCGCGCATGGGGTCTACGCCGGCTACGCCGCCATCGGCGACGACCTGGATGCCGTGTGTTCCGTCGAACGCGGTCAACCGGCCGTCTTCAGCATTGGCTCGGCCTCGACCCTCGGGCGTGACCAGACCCTGCTCATTGAGGCCCACTTCATCGGCGTAGAGGTCCCAGACGCGGCCGGCAGGCATCTGGCCATGGACTTCATCCAACGCCTCCGCCCCCAGCAGAAATTTCCGTCTGAAGCCGAACTCTCGGCCCATATCACCCAAGACTGCCAGTACGCAAAGGCCGCACTCACAGCAGCAGGGGGTTGACATGGGGAAACTGCCTGGATTCGAGAACATGAGAAAGGCCATCGAGACAATCAAGGCCGCGTGTCGCATCCTCGTGACCAGCCATCGCAAGCCTGACGGCGACGCCCTGGGTTGCATGGCGGCCCTGGACGCGGCCCTGCGGCGGCAGGGCAAGGACGTGCAACTGCTGCTGTTGTCGCCGATCCCATCCTGGTACGCCTTCCTCTTCGACAGGTTGCCCCCGATCCTGGGAGAGGCTATGACCGTCGATCGACTGACGGCAGGGGGGTATGATCTGGTCGTCATCGTCGACACCAACAGCCGTAACCAGCTTAAGGACCTTGCCGGCTGGCTGGATAAGGCGCATGTGCCGGTCCTTGTCATCGACCACCACGCCACGAGCGACCGTCTGGGCAGCGTGGAAATCACCGACACGACCGCCGCCGCCGCGGGCGTCCTGGTCCACGAACTGATCCAATCCGCCGGCTGGTCCGTCACACCCGATATGGCGACGGCCCTTTTCGTCGCTGTCGCCACGGATACCGGCTGGTTCCGCTTCTCCAACACCGACGCCCGCGTCCTGCGTATCGCCGCCCAACTCATCGATGCCGGGGCCGATCCCGCCGCGGTCTACGCACGGCTCTACCAGAACTTCACGTCGGAGCGTTTCGCCCTCATGACGGCGATGCTTGACCACATGAGCCTGCACTTCGACGGCCGCTATGCCGCCCAGTACCTCACCGCCGAGGACTTTCGCCGCACCGGCGCCGCCTACAGCGACACCGAAGACCTCATCAGCGAATGCCAGCGCATCGGCAGCGTGCAGGTAGCCGCCATCTTTGTCGAGCAGCAAGACGGCCGGATACGCTGCTCGCTGCGCAGCAAGGGCGCCGTCAATGTCCGTGCAATCGCCGAGCAGTTCGGCGGCGGAGGCCACACCAACGCTGCCGGGACCTTCCTACCGGCCCCCATCGACCACGCCATGAGCCTCATCCACGACCTCATCGCCTCACGTCTGCCGGATGTTCCCTGAGTCGTAACCGCATCATGCAGGGTGGCAGGGGGGGGCGAGCCGACCCGGCCGCGTGTGGGCCCGGTGCTACCGATTCGCCGCCCAGATCCACGCATTCAGGACGGCCGCGAAACTGACCCATCCGATGTACGGCAGCATCAGCCCGGCCGCAAGCCTGGACACCCTTCGAAAAGCGACTATCGTCGCGACAATCGCCCCCCACAGCAGGACAATGACCGCGAGCGCCCAGCCAGTCCGGTGCAGCCCGAAGAATACCGGCGTCCAAGTCGCATTCAGCAGCAGTTGTGCAAGATAAAGCCCCATCGCCGGACGCACATGGCGCATCGAAAGTCCCCGGCGCCACACAAGAAATGCGGCCACCGCCATCAAGGTGTACAAGATGGTCCAGGCCGGGCCAAAGACCCAGTCCGGCGGATTGAACGGCGGCTTCTCCAACACCGCGTACCAACCCTTCAAGTCGCCCGCGGCCGTCGCCAGTCCCCCTATGACAGCCACCAGCAGGCTGGCTCCCAGGCAGGCAGCCAGTTTGGCCCAGTCAATCGCCTTCATCGGTCAGAATCTCCGGCAACGCATCAGTATTGGACCGACCCTGACCCACCCCCCTCGCCGCTCGGATCCCAGACAAGTCTGTCCGGCGCATCGGGGTGCAAGACCCGCTCCACGTGGCCGTCCACGAACACAACGACGTATCCATACCGTGTCGGCGGCTGATCGGCCAGCAACTCGGGCCCGCCCGCGGCCGCCGACCCCGACTCAACCGCGAACAAAAGCACCGTTCGTGCGGGATCGGCAATCTCACCCGTGCGCACGCCCCCCAGCGCCTCATTCATCGCCCAGACCATTCGCCCCTGATTATCGAACGCCTGATTGACGGCATAGGCATCGATCTCGTTCGGCCACGTCTTCGGGTCGGGCAGCCGCCCTTCATGCTCGTCGGCGTACATCAACATCCCCATGGCCAACTGCTTACCCTGAGCCATCACGGCCACACTTCTTGCCTGTCCCCGCGCCGCGACAAGCGCCGGCATCAGAATCGCACTGAGAACCAGTACTACCGACAGAACCATCCCCACCGCCGACAGGACAATCCCCCATATCGCCGCGCCGCGTCCCCCAAGCGGCTCAGTGGAGGTACTGATTATCGACAGCGCCACGATCCCAAGAATCAGGCCGATAAGCCCCGTCGCTCCGCAACTCGGCAGCGCCAGCAATCCCAGAATCAGACTCGCAATCGCCAGCCCCGAGGCCCGAGGTCGCGGTCCCATTGGCGCTCCCATCTGCGGCATCGTCGTCATATCATCCATCAGTACATCCCCTTGACACTCATGCGAAGCCCGTACAGGCTGGTCCTCGCCGTGATGAACAGCGTCCTGCGGTCCTTGCCGCCGAATGTCACGTTGGCCGGCGACTCCGGAACCTCGATGCGCAGTATCTGCTCGCCGGCGGGGCTGTACACCAGCACCGCGCCGCTCGTCAGATACAGATTGCCCTTCGCATCCAGCGTCATCCCATCCGAACCCACCGTCGCAATGGGCTTCTTGTCGGTGAGGCTCCCATCCGGCTCAATTCGGTACACATACGTCATGTCCCCCCCGTGGTCGGTCACATAGAGCGTCTTGCCGTCGCGCGTCCCGATGACGCCGTTCGGCCGCACCATGTCGTTGATCACCCGCACCACCTCGCCGCTCGGCCGACGGTAGTACACGTGCTCGCCGTCCTGTTCCATCCCCTCGCGGTTGCCGTACCGCGGATCGGTGAAATAGATGCCGCCCTTGGGATCGATCCACAGGTCGTTGAGGCTGTTGAACTTCTTGCCGTCGTACGAATCCGCCAGCACCGCCACCTGGCCATCCGGCGATATCGACACCAGCCGCCGTCCACCGCCTTCGCACGCCAGCAGGTTGCCCTCCCTGCAGAAGAACAGCCCGTTGGCCCCGCCCGAATCTTCCCGGAACGTGCTCAACGTCCCATCCAGCGCGTACTTGTGAATCCGATTGTTGGGAATGTCCGAGAAATACACATTGCCCGCGGCATCGGCCGCCGGACCCTCGGTGAACGCGAATCCGTCCGCCAGCTTCTCCACCTGGGCCCCCGGCGCTACCAGGGAAGTCTCTTCGCACCCGGCGCCGACCAGCCCCACCAGGGCTGCACATATCACAATCCATCGAGTCCCGCTCATAAGCAACTCCTTTCGAATAACCAGGCCCAACCCATACAATACCCAGTACACACCACGCAATACACGCTATAACAACGCCCCGGTCAATTCCGCCACGGCGCCGACCCCCATCCGCTCGCAGTACCGCTCGATTCCGTCCATGATCCGCACCGCCGAGGCCGGCCGTACAAAGCTGGCCGTCCCAACCGCCACCGCTGTCGCCCCGGCCAGCAGGAACTCCACCGCGTCCGATGCGTTGCGTATCCCGCCCATCCCCAGGATCGGAATCCCCCGTTCCTTGGCCACCTCGTTGTACACGCGGTTCACCATATAGACCGCAATCGGCTTGATCGCCGGCCCGGACAGTCCGCCGGTTCGGTTGGCCAGCACCGGCCGGCGGGTCTCGATATCCACCACCATCGCCGTGAACGTGTTGATCAGGCTCAGGGCGTCCGCCCCCGGATCAACGGCCGCGGTCGCCATCTCGCTGATACTCGTTACCGACGGCGTCAGTTTGACCATCAGCATCTTACCGGCGGCCGCCGCCTTGGCCGCCGCCGTAATCTCCCGCAGCAGTCCGACGTCGGTCCCGAAGGTGATCCCGCCCCGCTTGACGTTCGGACAGCTCACATTCAACTCAAAGCCGGCAATCCCCTCCACGCCCGCCAGCAGGTCGATCACCGCCACATAATCGTCAATCTCCCGGCCCGCGACGTTTACGAACACCGCCGCCTTCATCTTCGCCAGCAGCGGGACTTTCTCCTCGATGAACCGCTCCACGCCGATATTCGCCAGGCCGATGGCGTTGAGCATCCCCGAATCCGTCTCGACGATCCGCGGGGTCGGGTTTCCCTTGCGCGGCTCGAGCGTGATGCTCTTGGTGATAAACCCGCCGAGGCGGTTCGTGTCCATAAACCCGCCCAGCTCATCGGCATACCCGCACGTCCCCGACGCCGTGAACACACACCCGCCCAGCTTCAGCCCCCCAAACCCAACCGACATATCCACGCGCGTATCCATATTAAGGATTTTGCTAATCTTATAATTATTTTAAGCCACAGAGGGCACAGAGAACTCAGAGAATATAGACACCGCCGGCTTCCGTCATAGCGAAACACGCGTGACCCCGTCAACCAGCAGATCCAGTTTATGACCGCTGATTACCTTGCCTTTATAGACCAGATTGACCGGGCACTGCCGCGAGAATCGTATTCCCTGAAGGCCAAACTCATGGCACAACGCTTCTTCGTAGATGGCCTCCAGCAACCCGGAGCCCAGTTCGCGGTGCACCTCTATGGCAGCCCCAATAATCCGCTCGGTCAAGGCATCGCTCATTCTATAATCTCTGTGTCCTCTGTGCCCTCTGTGGCTAAGACTATTCAGTACCGAACACCACCTCACGGGCGTCGAACACCGGTCCATCCTTGCAGCACATCCTATACATCGTCTCGCCCGTTCCCGGCACACGGCACTCGACGGCACAGCTCTGACACACCCCGATCCCGCAGGCCATCCGCCGTTCCATGCTGACCTGGCAGTCGATCCGCCGCTCGGCGGCGAGCTTCGCCATCGCCGCCAGCATAACCTCCGGACCGCACGTGTAGACAATCGTATTCTCCGGCTTGGGGTGGTTCTCGTCGAGCCACTTGCGGACGCAGTCGGTGACGAACCCGTGGAAACCGGCTGTGCCGTCGTCGGTGGCGATAAACGACTCCATTCCGTACCGCGAGAACTCCGGCAGAGCAAAGCCCAAGCCCTGCGAAATCTCATCCTGCTTGCGTTCAAACGGCAGCGCCCGCGTCGTTCTGGCCCCGGCAAAGACCGTCGCCTCAATCTCCTTGTGATCGTACGCCAGATGCCGCGCCAGATGCTGCAAAGGCGCCGTACCCATCCCGCCGACCGCCAGCAGGGCGGTCCGCTTGCCCTCGGGTACCCAGAACCCATTGCCGAGCGGCCCAATCACCGCGATCCCATCGCCCGGCCGCAACATCGTCATCCGCAGCGTTGCCGGCCCCACCACGCAGTACAGAATCTCCCCGACTGTCTTGCGTTTCTGCACGTCCAGGTCCGTGAAGCTGAACGGCCGCCGCAGCATCACCTGCCGCTCGGCCGTATCCCGCAACGCCTCCGGTATCTGCTCGGCCGGCGGCAGGGGGGCCCCGGCCGCGTCGAGCTGCACGAACTGGCCCGGCCGAAACGTCCTGAAGGCATCGGCCGCCTCCCCCGCGAAATCCAGCCGCAACTTCCAGAACGTATCCCCAATCCGGCGATTCGATGCTACCACCGCCAAGAAATCACCCTTTCGCTGCCCAGCATCCATCTCGTCCATATATATCAACGCTTCCCGGCCGTATGCACCTTCGCAATCGTCTCTTTGTCTTTTACCTTTTACTTCTTATTCTTTATTCTTCAGACCGCCTTCTCGTATGTCGCCACGCCATCGACCACCTTGCAGACGTGTACCGCGAACCGATCCGCAAACGCCGGCCGACTCCGCGGATAGCCCACCTCGACCGCCCTGCGCACGGCATCCACCGCATCCGCCAGGACCAGAGCCCCAGAAGCCCCCTTATCGCCCCCGCCGAGCATCCGCTCGCCGAGTACCCCCGGCACCGTCCGCACCAGGTCGCACATCGTCTCCAGCTCCGGCCCGGAAATCCGGTACTCATCCCGCAACCCCACCCCATCGTCGCGGAATATCCTTCCGACGGTCTGAATATCTCCGGCCCGCCAGGCATCCAGCATCTGATAGAATCGCTTCTGAGCGTGATAGATGTATCGCAGCCGGTCGCACTTGTCCGGCTCCCTATCGCCGAATTGGGCCAGCACCCTGGCCAGCACCACCTCATCCTTCACATCCGCCAGACACTTGACACCGTAACCCGCCTTGCCCAGCATCGTCGCCAGCGCCTCGCACTCGGCCCGGCGCACCTTGTACGTCGACTTCTCCAGCCCCGGCCGCACCGTTCCCGTATCCATCACCACGATTCGCAGCGACTCGCCGCCCGGCCCAAGCGGCACATACTCAATGCTGCGATTGGCCGGGTTGTAGTACGTTCCCATTCCCGCCTTGGCGAACAGAATCATGATCTGATCCAACTGACCGCAGGGCGAGCCGATGTAGTCATTCTCCACCGCCTGGGCCAAGTCCACCACCCGCATCGGCTCATCCACCTCGACCCCGTTGACCTCCAGCATCGTCAGAATCAGGTTGACGCTCAGCGACGCCGACCGGCTCATGCCTCCCCCCGGGATATTCCCATACACCACCGCATCCATCCCGGCCGTCAACTCTATCCCCTCGCGGCGCAGAATGTAATCCACCCCGCACGGAAACCGCCCCCAGCTATGCACCATCGAATCGCTGCCCGGCTCGGGGCCATGGCCCAGTCTGAACTCGATCACACCGTCATCGGGGAAATTGCCGCTGTAGATCCGCACCGTGTCGGTCCCGTTCGCCTTGTACCCCAGCCAGATGAACCGGTCCGTCCCGACCCCGAAAAGCTCGGTGCCGTTATAGTCCCCGTGCTCGACCCCCAGGCAGAACCGCGACGACGTCTGCCGTACCCTGCCGCCGGCAATGTCCAGCCCGTTCTCACATGCCAGCCTGTCCAGCAGACCAAACACCTCTTCATTCGTATCAACCGCCACCGACTTCATCCCCCAAAGGGAACCTACACGCCGCCAACGACTATCGACTAACGACTATCCGGCCAATCCGATCGGACTGAACAGCACATACAGAACCAATGTGATTACAACAACTCCGATACCCACATACAGGGCGCCGCGGGATGTCTTCAACTCCAGCGTCGTCTTCTGCTGGAAGACAATCGGCTGCGCCAGCGGCTTGGCCAATGTGATGAGGGTCATCACCGCCAGGCACGCCACAAAACAGATCGCCATACGATTGAGGAACTGGATGCTCGGCACGGCCACCTTGAGCAGACCATACCCGAATATGCTGCATAGCAACCCCACCACGCCCGAGATTCCGGGGGCTCTGCGGACGACCAGCCCGAACACAAACACCGCCAGAATCCCCGGCGAAATGAAGCCCTGGCTTTCCTGGATGATGGTGAAGATGCTGTTACTGATCTTCGGGTTTCCCAACTGCGGCGCCAGAGCGACCGCCACCCCCGTGAATACAACCACGCAGACACGGCCCAGAAACACGACCGTCTTCTGCGCCGCATCGGGGGAGACGTACTTCTTATAGATGTCCATCGTGAAGATGGTTGAGGCCGCGTTCAGCATCGCCGCCAGGGAACTGACCACCGCCCCCAGCAGCGCCGCCAGCACAAAGCCGACCAGTCCCACCCCGTTGGGCAGAACCTTGCCAAGCAACTGCGCCATCGCCGTATCATACTTGTACGCGATGAACTTCTCGGTCGACGTCTTGACCCCGGCCGCCTTGGCCGCCTGCTCCACGCCCGCGTTGAATGTCTCCAGTTCCGCCGCCAGAGCCGGCATCACACTCGTCCACGCTTTGTCCTCCGACTTGAACAGGGTATGGGGCTTGACGGACACCTTGTCGAAATCCGCCTTCAGCATGGGCAGCACAAACGGATTGCGGACTTTGACGGCCTTGACGGCCGCTTCATCCCCGTATAGCGCGATTACGAACTTGCCCGACGGCCAGGCCGCAATCTCATCCTCTGTCACATTCTCCCGCGCAATCACCAACTGCGTGCCCGCGTGGGCCTTGAGATACTTCGCAAACACCGCGGCATTGTCCTTAACCGATTCCTCCTGCATATTCCCCGCGAAGAGATTGAACGCGATAATCCCCGGAATCACAATGACAAAGGGAATAAGCAGCTTCAGGAAGGCCGCGAACACAATGCCCCGCTGGCCCTGCGACAGCGATGAAGAGCCGAGCGTTCGCTGCGTAATATACTGATTCAGCCCCCAGTAATAGAAGTTCGGAATCCACAGCCCCAGAATCAGCGCCGTACAGGGCAACACGGGATCCGTCTTCGGCAGAAACATGTTCATCCGCACCCGGTTCAACTCCCAGAACCGCTCCACGGCCCCGGCGCCCGGCTTCAGCGCCTCGATGGCCACCGCCCCCGTCGTGACATCCACGATCCGCGCCGCCTCGTCGGCCTGGCCCAGCTTCAGGAACGAGTAGATCATGATCACCGCTCCGCCCAGAATCAGGGCGCTGCCCTGGATCAGGTCCGCCCAGGTGCAGGCCTTCAGCCCGCCGGCCGCCACGTAGCACATCGCGATAATCCCGATCACCAGCGAGCTCATAGCCAGCGGCACACTGTAGCCCATTTGCGCCGCCAGGGTCCGGATCGTCAGCGCCCCGCTGTACGTGACCGAACCCAACAACAACATGTAGATGAAGAGCGTCGCTATGGCCATGATATTGCGGGCCGTACCATTGTACCGGTACTCCAGGAACTCCGGCATCGTGTAGATGCCGCTCTTCAGGAACGTCGGCAGGAAGACGAACGCGACCACCACCAGGGTGATGGCCGCCATCCACTCGTAGCTGGCGATGGCGATGCCCAGCCAGTTCGCGGCCTGGCCGCTCATCCCGACGAACTGCTCGGTCGAGATGTTCGCGGCGATGAGCGAGAACCCGATGAGCCACCACGACAGGCCCCGCCCCGCGAGGAAGTAGTCGCTCGCCCCGTGCTCGCTGTGCGTGGCTTCGCCCCGGCTCTTGTACAGGCCGACGCCGATGACCGTCGCGACGAAGGCCACGAAGACGACGATATCGATTGCGCTCATCAGGGCCCTCCGGAATGCCGTCCCGCCGGCGCGGGGCAGGGGCGATTCTATCGGTACGCGCCCGGAGGCGCCATCGGGCGGAGGCCGGGTGCGCCTATAATGGCCGCAACCGTGCCAGACACACGCGTCCGATAGCGGCCGCCGGAGGACCGAATGGAACCGCCCGTGCTCACCGACAAGGACCAGTTCCCCACCGACGAGGTGATCGCGTCGCACCTGGGAAAGCGGATGGCGCTCTGGCAGGCCTTCTTCGAGGAGCTCCGCGCCGATCATCCCGACTTCGTGGAAGCCTGGCGCTACTACAACGACGGCAAGAGCTGGCTCCTGAACGTCTCGCGGAAGAAGAAGACGGTCTTCTGGCTCACCGTGATCAAGGGGACGTTCAGGATCACCTGCTACTTCACGGACAAGTCGGCGGACGCCATCCGCCGGAGTGAACTGTCCAGCGAGCTGAAGGAGCAGTTCCGGGACGGGAAGCACTACGGTGCGCTCCGGGGGCTCTCGGTGACGTTCGCGCGGAAGAGCGACCTGAAGGACGCGAAAACGCTCATCGCGCTGAAACTGTCATGACAGGAGAACCCTCGTCTGCGTTCGGCCCTGGCCGCACGCGTGGGCGGCGCGGGACGGCCGCCTGCGCGGGATTCGCCGGACGCCACGAGCGGAGGAGTGGAAGATGCGAGCTCACGATGTTGCCGGCCGGCTGATCCTGCTCGGCGCGTGCCTGGTGCTGGGTGCCGGCCCGGCTCCCGCCCAGACTGCCGGTTCCCGAGGCGCGCTGCCACATCTCGCCCGCCAGGGCACGGCCACCCAGCTCATCGTCGACGGCGCGCCCTTCCTCGTGCGCGGCGGCGAGGTGGGGAACTCCACCGGCGAGCCGGAGTACCTGCGGACGTACTGGCCGAAGCTGCAGGCGCTGAAGCTCAACACGCTCGTCGTGCCGGTCTACTGGGACGTCGTTGAGCCCCGGGAAGGGCAGTTCGACTTCGCAACCGTCGACGGGCTGGTCCGCGACGCGCGCGCGCACGGCCTGCGCCTGGTGCTCCTGTGGTTCGGGTCGTGGAAGAACAGCATGTCGTGCTACGCGCCCGCGTGGGTGAAGACCGACGTGAAGCGGTTTCCGAGGGCGCGGGACCGCGCGGGGCGCACGCTCGAGATCCTGTCGCCGTTTTCTGACGCGAACCGGCAGGCGGACGCGAACGCCTTCGCCGCGCTGATGAGGCACCTGCGCGGCAGCGACGGCGTGCAGCAGACGGTGGTGATGGTGCAGGTCGAGAACGAGATCGGCATGATCCCGCACGCGCGCGACCACGGCCCCGAGGCCGAGGCGGAGTACCGCAGGCCCGTTCCGCCTGAGCTGAGGAAGGCCCTGCGGGCCGGCCGCGACGCCGACGCGCTCCAGCCCGACCTCCGGAAGACCTGGGAGAGCGCGGGCGCGAAGGTGTCCGGAACGTGGGCCGACGTGTTCGGCCCCGGCGTGGAGGGCGACGAGGTCTTCATGGCGTGGCACTTCGCCCGGTACACCGAGCAGGTGGCGGCCGCCGGCAAGCGTGAGCACCCGCTTCCGATGTTCGTGAACGCCGCACTCGTCAGGCCCGCGTTCAAGCCCGGCCAGTACCCGAGCGCCGGCCCGCTGCCGCATCTCATGGACGTGTGGCGCGCGGCGGCGCCGTCGATCGACTTCCTTGCGCCGGACGTCTATTTCCCGAACTTCGCCGAGTGGGCCGGGCGCTACGCCCAGGCCGGCAATCCGCTCTTCATCCCCGAGGCGCTGCGCAGCCCGGACGCGGCCGTCAACGCGCTCTACGCCGCCGGCCAGCACGACGCGATCGGCTTCTGCCCGTTCGGGATCGAATCCATCGGCGAGCCGGCCGCGACGCTGCTGTCGGGCGCGAACGACCTCCTTGCGCAGTTGGAGCCGCTGCTCGTCGCAAACCAGGGCAAGGGCACGATGGCGGGGCTGCTGCCGCCGGCGGCCGAGCAGCGCCAGCCGCACCAGATCGCCCTCGGCGGCGTGCTGCTCAATGTGACCTACGAGCGGGGAACGCCGCCGGCGCTTGCGGACGGCGTCATCGTGCCCTCGGGGGCTGCGCCGAGCGGGCCGCCGCTGCCGTCCGGCGGCCTCGTCATCGCGGCCGGGCCCGACGAGTTCCTGTTCGCGGGACTCGGCGTCGTCGTGACGTTCGATTCGCGGGCCGCCGGCGAGGCCGTCGGTATCGCCAGCTGCGAGGAAGGGTGGTTCGAGGGCGGCCGGTGGCAGCACGTGCGCTGGCTGAACGGCGACCAGACGCACCAGGGTCGCCACCTCCGCCTCGAGCCCGGCCGCTTCGCCATTCAGCGGATCAAGCTGTACCGGTACCGCTAGCGCCCTGGAATAGGAGACTGGAATCGGAGACACTTTCCCGATTCGGCAGAAACCCGGGATTGGAGAGCGTCAGTTCACGCCCACCTTCACGGCAGCCGCCCTCATCGTCCTGCCGCCGGTCTGTTCGTCCGGCACCCGTGGTCGCGCGCCCGTTGTGGAAGAACGGTTCAGGGAGGCCGGGCGGTGACGAGGGCCCGCGCAGGTACCCGAGGATCGGCGGAGCAGCCGGCCCCCTGCGTGCGGCGCAATAATCGGCGCAGCTTCCATGGCCATCTGGATCCGCGAGTGCGTGTCGTTCGCGGAGGATCGTCAGGCCGACCGCGAGTCCTGGGCTGCCATGACGCCGGACCAGCGCGTGGCGGTCGTCGAGCAACTGCGCAAGGACTGGACGCTGATTAGTGGACACCCAGAGGAGCGACTTCGAAGAACTGCTCGCGTGCTTGACTGCCCGGAGCGTTAGGTTCGTGGTGGTCGGGCGGGCACGCGCTCGCCTTTCATGGGCGTCCGCGCTTCACGAAGGACCTGGACGTCCTGGTCGAGCCCTCGTCCGAGAATGCGATGAACCTGGTCCTCGCGATGGGTGACTCCGGGTTTGGCGGTGTGGGGCTGACGGCGGAGGACTTCTCGACGCCTGGCCGGATCGTCCAGTTGGGCGTTGCGCCGAACCGCGTCGATCTCATCACGGCGATCGACGGGGTGTCGTTCGCCGAAGCGTGGGATGGCCGCGTGTCTGGCCGCTTCGGCTCGATCGAGGTGCCCTTCCTCGGCCGCGAGGCCTTCCTGCGCAACAAGCGCGCGTCCGGGAGAGCGCAGGACCTGGCGGACATCGAAGCGATTGAAGATCTCCGACGGCCGCAGGCGTCGTCCTGAGGCGGCCGCGGTCCGTCGCGGAAGGCGCGGCGCGGCCACATGCCCGGATCGGTGGCCTGGAGGGGTGAAATGAAACGGACAGTGCTGCGCGCGATCGGAGGGGTCGTCGCGAGCGTGTGCCTGTGCCTGGCAGGGCTCGCTGTCATGCAGGCGCAGGAGCCGGCCAAGATCGACGTGACCGGCGCCTGGACGTTCGAGGTGCAGACGCAGGCCGGCGCCGGCACGCCCCAGGTCACCTTCAAGTAGGAGGGCGAGGCGTTGACGGGCCACTACTCGTCGAGCCTGCTCGGCGAGGCCGACCTGAAGGGCACCGTGAAGGGACGGGCGATCGAGTTCACCATGACGCTCAGCGTCCAGGGAAACTCGTTCGACGTGACCTACACCGGCACCGTCGAGGACGCCAATTCCATGAAGGGCACGATCAACTTCGCCGGCATGGGCGAGGGCACCTTCACCGCAAAGCGGAAGTAGCGGCCAGCGCCGCCTCGGCCTCCTCGTTGCCGAGCCCGAGTTGCGCCCGCGTCACCGCCAGGCCGACGACGGGCGGGTACGCCTGGTCGGCCTTCCAGCGCGACTCGACGTACTCGATGACCTCGAAGAGCAGCCGGTTCGCCGCCACGTAGTCGAGGCCCGCGAGCTTCTCGATGTACCGGGTCGCCCGGTCGATGAGCTTCAAGTTGCTCGCCACGAGCCACACCATGTAATTGCCCATCACGCGCCCGAGCCGGACCATCGTGCACGTCGACAGTGCGTTGAGCAGCATCTTCAAGCCCGCGCGCGCGACGCCGTCCAGCAGGAGGTCCGAGTCGGGCACCCGCACCGCCAGCGTGACGCATGCAGGATCGAGGCATCCCTCCCGCAACCGCTCCAGGCCCGGCCCCCGACCGATCGCGATGACGCCCGTCCGCGCGCCCGCGGCCCGCGCCTCCTCCAGCCGCACCCGGTGGAACCCGTCCGGCGACAGGAGCAACGCCACGTCGTCGTCGCCCACGATTGCGACTGCGCTGTCGCCGGGGCCGAGGCGGCGGGCGGGCAGCCCATCCAACCCCACCTTGAACCGAAGAAGCTCGCGGCGGCTGATCTTCCGGACGGTGTCCAGCGTCTGCTGCAGCTTGTCCGGGGCTACCAGCGCCCGGACCTCGTCATCGCTCCACTCGACGCAGTCCGGCTCCCGCTTGATGAGGTGCACCCACGCGTCCGGCGTCGCGTCCTGCGGCACGAAGAGGAACGCCCACGACTCGGTGGCCGTCGTGTCGTCGAACTTCCGGAACGGCGGCGTACAGTAGGTGGGCGAACGCTCGGTCGTGTCGGTCAGCACGTCGATGCCGAACCGGTCCGCGAAGTAACTGTGCTTGCGGCCGGCGCGGTACGCCGTCTCTTCGAGGGACACGAGGGCCGCCAGGCGCTCCAGCGTCGCCGGCTCCTTCAGCCGCGCGTGCATCTCGACGAGCTGCGCCAGGAACTGCCGCGGCACTACGGCCGGATCGAGCGCGCACGGGCCGCCGGGTTCGAGGTCGGCCATCAAGTCGCGCAGCGCCATCTCCATCACGGTCAGCAGCACGGACAGCTGGATCGTCGTGGCCTGCATGCGCGTCGAGCCGGTGATGGCCATCGGGCCCGTCGTGAGGTTGATCTTCTCGACGCGCGGATCCTCGATGACCTCGCGGCTGCGCACGACGTGCGCGCACAGGATCTCGTCCGGGTTGTTGTAGACGAAGTAGACCTTCGCGCCCGCTTCGACGCCCTTCCACGCCGTGCCGATCACGAACGAGGTCTCGCCGCCCTCGGTGATGGCGAACACGACGTCGCGGTCGCAGACACCGAGGTCGCCGATCTGCTTCTTGCCAAAGGCCGTGAAGTCCTCGAATCCCTCCACCGCCTTGATGAGCGCGAAGTCGCCGCCGGCCATCACGCTGAACGCGCGGTCTTCCCAGTCCGAGGCGGCCGGCTCGCACGCCAGGCCGCGCGCGCGCTGCCGCTGCCAGAAATCGCGCCAGATGGAGACGAGCTGGATGCTGAGCCGGCCTGTCGATCCGCAGCCGGTGAAGAAGATCCGCCCGCCGCGACGCAGGATGCGCGACACCGTCCCCGCGATGCCCGCGGCCCGGCCCGACTCCACGAACGCCCGGTAGGTCCGGACGACGTCGTCGTCCACGTCGAAGAGCAGCTTCAGCGCCGCCGCCGCATCGCGCTGCGCCGTCCCGCTCAAGTCGGCGGTCACCGGGTGCGAGGTCTCGGTCGTCAGGGCGCCGAGCTTGAACTGGCCGGCGATGGCGAGGAAGTCGTCCGAGCGGGATTGGGAAGTGGTGGTCATGGCAAGAGAAGAAGTCAGGAGTCAGAAGTCAGGAGTCAGAATTCTGAATTCAGAATACGGACGACAGACGACGAACGACGAACGACGAACGTGCAGACGTTACCACAGGCACCCGCCGGCCTCCCGCGTCAGCGGACGCCGCTGAGCGTGAAGGCGAACCGGTACTCGCCGGCCGTCAGCAGGTACTCGGGATGGACGCGCGGCGACCAGCTGTCGTCGCCCCCCAGGCCCATCTGCGCGAGGTCGAGGCTCAGCGTCACGCGTCCGTCCCGCGCGACCTGCTGGCTCGTCTTCGCCGCGAGCAGGGCGGCGTCGGTGTAGTCGTGCGCCGTGAACGCGAGCACCGGCGCCCCCGACGCGCGCAGGCCAGGGCCGGCCGCCCCGCTCAGTGTCACCCAGCGCACGTCGGCGCGGCTCCCGTTCTCCTGCGCCATCACGTGCGGGAAGTGCAGGTCCGCCACCCTCGCGCGGTGCACCCCGACACGCGCGCCCTCCTTGCGATCCGCGTAGCTCTCGTGCGGCCCCCGCCCGTACCACTCGACCGTGTCCAGCCGTCCTGGCAGCTGGACCTGGAACCCGACGCGGGGCAGCGGCGGCAGCGCGCCCTCCGTGCGGAACGTCGCGGCGACGGCAATCTGGCCGTCGCCGCCCACGTCGTAGACCGTCGTGAGCAGGATCGCCGCCGACGATCCCTGGAGCCGGCTGTCGATCGTGACGCGCACCCGGCCTGGATCCACCTGGAGCACGCGCGGCTCGCCCGCCGTCACTGTCAGCCGATTCAGGCCGGCCTCCCGCCACCGGTGCGCGTAGCTCCGCGCGCCTCCGCCCTCGTCGTTATCCGTCGGGACGCGCCACAGGTTCGGCACGAGCGGCCCGGCCAGCAACTCCTCGCCGCACCACCGGTAAGACGACAGCGCGCCCTTCTCGATCACCGCCTCGAAGCCCGCCCCCGCCAGCGTCACGCGCCCGCCCTCAGACGTGACCTCGAGCGGCGCAAAAGCCGCGGCCGGCTTCGCGACATCCGGAGCCGCGGCACCCGTTCCGGCCGGCAACGCCATCTGCTCCCACGCCACCTCGTGCCCGTCAGGCGCCCACGGCGCCGGGTCCCGCCGCGTGAAGCTCACCTCGACGATGGCCTCGCGGCCGGCGTGAACGCGACTCGCGCCGTACGGCAGGACGATCTCGCGCGCCTGTCCAGCCGGGACGTCGAGCGCCCCAGCCAGGGTCCCGGACTGGACCGCGATGCCATCCTCGAGCAGCCGCCACGACAGCGAGAACCCGTCGAGCCCGATGAAGTCGTGGCGGTTCGTCACCCGGACCTTGCCGGCCGCGAGATCGATCGCCTCGACCTTCACCGGCTGCTGGATCTTCTTCGCCTCGAACAGCTCCGGCTGCGGCGTCCGGTCGGCGTTCACGAGTCCGTCGTTCCCGTTCGCGCCGTCGCTCGTGTTCACCCAGTTCCACACCAGTCGGCCGCCGGGCCCGGGGTGGCGCAGCGCCTGGTCCACCCAGTCCCAGATGAACCCGCCCTGCAGGCGCGGGTACGCGTCGTAGGCGTCCCAGTACTTCTTGAAGTTGCCCAGGCTGTTGCCCATCGCGTGCGCGTACTCGCAGATGATCACCGGCCGCGACGGGTCCTGGTTCATCAGGTCGACGATGTGCTCCACGGTCGGGTACATCGTCGAGATGATGTCGAAGCTCGAGAGCGTCGGCGCGTAGGGAGGATTGCGGCTTTCGTAGTGGATCGGGCGGGTGGGATCGATCGCCTTCATGGCCGCGTACATCGCGTCGAAGTTGCGGCCGAGGCCCGTCTCGTTGCCCATCGACCAGTAGACGACCGACGGGTGGTTCTTGTCGCGCTCGACCATCGCCACGCCGCGCGCGACGAAGGCACCGGTCCACGCCGGGTCGTCGCCGATGTAGATCTTGCGCTCCCACAGTTCGTGGCTCTCGACGTTGGCCTCGTCCACGACGTAGAGACCCAGTTCGTCACAGAGGTCGTACCAGAGCGGATCGTTGGGGTAGTGGGAGGTGCGCACCGCGTTGAAGTTGAACCGCTTCATCAGGCGGATGTCTTCGAGCATGCGCTCGCGTGACACCACGCGCCCGTGGTCCGGGTCGAACTCGTGCCGGTTGGCGCCCTTGAACGTGATCGCCGCGCCGTTCAGCCGCATCCGGCCGTCCCTGATCTCGACCTCCCGGAAGCCGATGCGCGCGGCAGCCGCCTCCTGGACGACGCCCGCACCGTCGAGGTGCTCGATGACGAGCGTATAGAGGTTCGGCGCCTCGGCGGACCAGAGCGCCGGCGCGCGGACCGTCGCGGACGCGCGCCGTTCGCCTTCGGCGCCCGGCGCGATGGCCGCCGTCCCGGCAAGCGTCGCGGCGACGACTTCGCGCCCGTCCGGGCCGACGAGCGCCGTGCGAACCGTGTGTCCGGTCGCGGCGTCGTCCGAGCGGTTCTCGATCCACGCGCGCACGTCCAGCTCCGCATCGCGGTACGCCGCGTCGAGGTCCGTCCGCACGGCGAAGTCGCGGAGCCGGACGGCCGGCTGCGCGACGAGGTACACGTCGCGGAAGATGCCGGCAAGCCGCCAGTAGTCCTGGTCTTCGAGGTAGCTGCCGTCGGAGTGATGAATGACCTCGAGCGCCAGCACGTTCCGGCCCGGCCGCAGGTGCGCCGTGAGGTCGAACTCGCCCGGCGTGAACGCGTCCTCGCGGTAGCCGACTTTCCGTCCGTTCAGCCGCAGGTAGTACGCCGACTGCACGCCCGCGAGGTGGACGAGCACCCGCCGGCCGCGCCACGCCGCCGGCACCTCGAACGACGTGCGGTACAAGCCGACGGGGTTCTCGTCGTGCGGCACGCGCGGCGGATCGGCCTTGAACGGGTGCTTGATGTTGGTGAAGAACGGACGATCGTACGGCCGGTTCTCGTTGGCGCCGACCACCTGCCAGCTGGACGGCACCGGCATCGGATCCCAGCCCGCATCGTCGTAAGCCGCGGCCTCGAAGCCCGCGGGAACCTCGAACGGGTTCCGGACCCAGCGGAACTTCCACGTGCCGTTCAGCGACTGGAGGTAAGGCGACCGGCTCCTGTCGCCGGAGAGCGCGTCGGCCCGCGTCGCGTACGGCACGAACGTCGCGCGCGGCTTCTCGGCACCCACGGCAAACACGCCAGGGTCTTCCCATTCGGGCGGGCGAGACGCCTGGCCGGACACCTCGGACGGGACCATGGCGACGAGCGACAGCAGGGGCAAAAGGCGTGCGAATCGTGCGATCATGGCGGCCTCCGCGGGAGCGTCCGGACCGAAAGGGCATTGTATGCCCGGCCATGTCCGCGCGTCCCGTTCTCAGGAGCGACACGGCCGCCGACATCGCGTCTGGCCCGATTCTCGCCCCTGGGGCTAGAATTGGCTGGCCGCGGGACTGACTCTCCGGCAGAGGAACACGAGCGCGTGGACTTCGAGCACCTGCGCGGCCTCGGTGCGGCCGCGCTGTACACGACGACGTTCGTCTTCGCGCTCGTGAGCGGCCTGGTGCCGTACGTGCTCAGCCTCGAGGTGTACCTCGTGGCCGTCTCGGCCCTGACGAACGCGCCGCTCGTCCCGATTGTCGGCTTGAGTGCCCTCGGCCAGGCGGTTTCCAAATACATCCTCTACCTCGTCGGGAAGGGCACCCTGAATGTCTCGTGGGTGAAGCGCGGCGCCGTAGGGAAGGCCGCCGAGGTGTTCGCCAGGCATCCGCACGGCAGCCTCGGCGTCATCGCGACGAGCGCGGCCTGCGCGGTGCCGCCGCTCTACCCGGTGAGCCTTGTCGCGGGAACGATCGGGGTTCCGCGCGTGGCTTTCGTCATCATCGTGGCCCTCGGCAGCCTCGTCCGGTATACCGCCCTCTTCCTGGCTCCGGACCTGTTCCGGTCGATCTTCTGACGGCGGCCGGCGGGCGGCCGATTCAAGTGCTGACCACGCCCGCCGAGGACGTGAAGGTCAGCCGGAACGGCCAGCTCCTGCTGTACCACGACAAGAAGGGCGGAGAGAACCCCTGGCGCAAGCACCACACGTCCGCCATCGCGCGCGACATCTGGCTGTACGACGGGAAGGCCGGCACGCACCGCAAGCTCACGGCCTTCGCCGGGGAGGACCGCAGTCCCGTCTTCGCCGACGGCGACAAGGCGTTCTACTACCTCAGTGAGGAAAGCGGATCGTTCAACGTCCACAAGATGGGCCTGGACGGAGGCAAGTCCCAGCGGGTGACGTCGTTCAGGAG
>DDXG01000382.1 GCA_002347125.1 Phycisphaerales bacterium UBA2266 | reverse complement strand
GCAGGGGTGGGTCTCGCTGTTTGACGGCAAGAGCTTGGCGGGGTGGAAGGTTGGAGAGAATGCGGGGACGTTCAAGGTAGCCGATGGGGCGATTGTGGCAAGCGGGCCAACCAGCCATCTGTTCTACGCCGGGCCGGTGGAAAACGCCCTGTTCACCGAATTCGAGCTGAGGGTGGACGTGATGACCAAAGCGGGGTCGAATGGGGGGATATACTTCCACACGGCGTACCAGGAGAGCGGCTGGCCGGGCAAGGGTTTCGAGGTGCAGGTGAACAACTCGTACAGGCCGGACCCCCTGAGAACGGGCAGTCTGTACGGGATACAGGATGTCAGGCAGGCCGTTGTCGGGGACGATGTATGGTTCACGCAGCATGTGATTGTGCAGGGCAATCGGGTGATCGTGAATGTCGACGGCAAGCAGGTGGTGGACTGGACGGCGGGCGACGGCCGCGGGCGGCGCAGGCGGGCCCTTTCGAGCGGAATGTTCGCGCTGCAGGGGCATGATCCGGGCAGCACGGTCTACTACCGGAATATCCGGGTCCGGCCGCTGCCGGTGATTGACTGGAAGCTGGAGGACCTGCACGTACACCTCAAGGGGGGATTGACCATCGAGGAGGCGGTTGCGGATGCCCAACGGCGGGCCGTGAAGTTCGGCGTGGCGCTGAATTGCGGGGTGGGGTTCCCTTGTCAGGACGACGAGGGGCTCCATGCGTTTCTACGGGAATTGGATGGGCAGCCGGTGTACAAGGCGATTCAGGGGGAGGGGCGCGAGTGGATGACGCTGGTTTCGCGGGAAGCGATGGCGAAGTTCGACTACATCTTCACGGATTCGATGACGTGGACGGACGACAAGGGGCGGAGGATGCGGCTGTGGATGCCGGATGAGGTGTTCGTTGACGACAGGCAGCGGTTTATGGATATGTTGGTGGATCGGACGGTTGCTATCATAAGTAACGAGCCTATAGATATTTACGTGAACCCGACGTTTCTGCCGGCGGTCATTGCCGGAGAATATGATGCCCTATGGACGCCGGAGCGGATGACACGGGTGGTCCGGGCGGCGAAGGAGCATCAGGTGGCCGTGGAGATCAACTCGCGGTTCATGCTGCCGAGTAGGGCTTTTATCCTCTTGTGCAAGGCCGAGGGGGTGAAGTTCACATGTGGGACGAACAATGGGGGCCGTGATGACTTGGGGGATTTGGAGTACAGCAAGCGGATGATCCGCGAATGCGGCCTGACGAAGGAGGATTTCTTCACGCCGCGCCGGGCCGGTCAGAGGGCGGTGGACCGGTGGAATCGGCGTTAGAGGTTATTTCACCGCAGAGATCGCAGAGACCACTGAGAAGGGGGGATTGGCTGGCCTCCTTCGGTAAATTGTTTCTATATAATGACTTACAGTTCTGGGGAGTCGGGCGGTCTCGCGGGTGCCGGTATGCAATGTGGGGGCTGGCGGGCTGGTTCGACGGGCTCGTTAGGCAATCGGCGTAGCCGTTTCGCGGAAAGACCCAATAGCGGAGGGGGTGTTTTTTTGAGAAATTTTTTGCAGCCAGTTGACGAACAAGAGTCGCTCCTATATTGTACTGCACACTAACTAGGATTAAACGACTCCTACAACGGTAACACGCGGCACTCAGCCAGTTTAGAAGCGTCCAGGATATGCACACGACGAAGTTGGACTTCAGATACGGCACGGAGCAGCAGGCGACGGTGGCGTCGCGGTTTGAGCGGCTCTGTAGGGAGGCCGGTCTTCGATTGACGCCGCAACGGCTGGCGGTGTATGAGGCACTGGTGGCCAGCGACGCGCACCCATCGGCCGAGGGTGTATGCCGGGTAGTCCGTCAGCGGTATCCGAATATCTCGCTGGATACGGTCAACCGGACGCTGGGGACGCTGGTGAGAATTGGTGCTGCGTTCGTCGTGGAAGGGACGGGCGAACCCAAGCGGTTTGACGGCAGGCTGAGCGACCACGTGCATTTCCGGTGCATCCGGTGCCGTCGGGTCGTGGATTGCGATGATGAGATGGTCGCTCATCCTCCGGCGCCAAAGGGCCTGAATCAGGCCTTTAGCATTCTCAGGAGTACAGTCTATTACGAGGGCGTTTGTGACAGGTGCATGGAAACCCCGCAGACACATAGCGTCAGATGATGAATATTGGGCATTCGAGTACAGGAGAACAAGGTATGAGTATCAAAGGAACGCAGACGGAGAGGAATCTGTTGGCCGCATTCGCCGGGGAATCGCAGGCAAGAAACCGCTACACGTACTACGCCGGCCAGGCGAAGAAGGAAGGTTACGTGCAGATTGCGGCCATCTTTGAAGAAACCGCCGGGCAGGAGAAAGAGCACGCGAAACGCGAGTTCAAGTTCCTCGAAGGCGGCGAGACGGAGATCGTGGCGGCGTTTCCGGCGGGGGTCATCGGCAGCACGCTTGAGAATCTCAAGGAGGCTGCGGCCGGAGAGCGCTATGAGACCACGCAGATGTATCCGAGCTTCGCCGAGGTCGCGGAGAAAGAGGGGTTCAAGGAAGTGGCCACGGTGTTCCGCAGTATCGCCGTGGCCGAGGCGCGTCACGAACAGCGGTACCTGAAGCTGGCGGAGAACATTAACAAGGGATTGGTGTTCAAGCGAGGCGAGCCGGTTCGCTGGGTGTGTCGCAACTGCGGCTATGTGCATACTGGTGTGGGGGCGCCGCAGGTCTGCCCGGCCTGTGGGCATCCGCAGGCGCATTTTGAGTTGGAAGCACTGAACTACTGAGTCTTTTCACAGGAGGCTGAATATGAAGACGACACGAAGGGCTCTGGTCTTGATAGCGGCGGCCGCTGTTGCGGTGATTGGCGGATCGCTGGCGTATTCCCATTGTCAGATTCCGTGCGGGATCTATGACGATGAGGGGCGGTTCACGGAGTTGGCGGAGCACTTCACGACGATTGACAAGTCGATGAAGCTGATCAATGAGCTGTCGGCGGATCCGAAGGCCAACGCCAACCAACTTGTGCGGTGGGTCATGAACAAGGAGGCCCATGCGGACAAGGCCGCCGACATCATCACGTATTACTTCATGACGCAGCGGATCGTGCCGGCGGCACCGACGGACAAGGCGGCGTATGACGACTACATCAAGAAGCTGACGGGCCTGCATGAGATGCTGGTCTACACCATGAAGGCCAAGCAGACGACGGATCCGGCCAACGTGGAGAAGCTGCGGGAACTGCTGCACGAGTTTCACCACGCATACAACGCAAAAAAAAACTGACCGGCCCTGATGCCGACCGGGGCACGATTGTGAATCAGGAGGCGAGTACCATGGCCAAGGATAAGATTACGTTTAAGGGCAACTCTCTGACGCTGGAGGGAGCAGGTTTAGAGGTAGGGGATAAGGCGCCGGCCTTTGCAGTGACGGGCAACGATCTAAGTCCGGTAAGCCTGTCGGATTACCAGGGGAAAGTGGTGCTGTTGACGACAGTGCCGTCGCTGGATACGCCCGTGTGCGATGTGGAAACGCGGAAGTTCAATGAGGCGGCCGGTTCGCTGGGGGCCGGGGCGGCGGTGTTGACCATCAGCATGGACTTGCCCTTTGCACAGAAACGGTGGTGCGGGGCGGCGGGCGTCAAGGCTGTTACAACGGCGTCGGACTATAAGGACGCATCGTTCGGCAGGGCATACGGCGTGCTCATCAAGGAGCTGCACCTGCTGGCGAGAGCGGTTTTTGTTATTGATAAGGCCGGAGTGATCCGGTATAAGCAGGTGGTCGAGGAGGTTACGAACGAGCCGGATTACGACGCGGCGCTGGCGGCGGCCAGGAAGCTGCTGTAAGCGTGCGGGTCGGCCGGTTGAAAGAAAGGAGCCAATATGGCGACCAGACTGGAAGTGTACGAGTGTAAGGTGTGCGGCAATATCGTGGAGGTGCTCCGCGGGGGCGACGGAGAGTTGGTTTGCTGCGGCAAGCCGATGGTCAAGCTGGAGGCCAAGACGAAGGACCAGGGCATGGAGAAGCATGTTCCGGTGATCGAGAAGGTGGACGGCGGGATCAAGGTGAAGGTCGGCAGCGTGGCGCATCCGATGGAGGCGGACCACTATATTGAGTGGATCGAGGTGTTGGTGGACGGCCGCAGCTATGTGGCGTACCTGAGCCCCGGCCAGGCGCCGGAAGCGGTGTTCAAGGTCGGCGGCGGCAAGATCACGGCTCGCGAGCACTGCAACAAGCACGGGTTGTGGCAAGGAGAATGACCATGTTGAATCAGAAGATGGAGAAGGCGTTGAACGAACAGGTGAACGCGGAGATGTATTCGGCGTATCTGTACCTGGCGATGAATGCCTATTTTGAGTCGGTGAGCCTGAGCGGGTTCGCCAACTGGATGCGGGTCCAGGCGCAGGAGGAGATGGTTCACGCGATGAAGATCTACGACTACGTCAACGAGCGCGGCGGGCGGGCGACTCTCAAGGCGATCGACAAGCCGCCGGTCCAGTGGAAGTCCACGTTGGCGGTGTTCGAAGACGTGAGCCGGCACGAACAGAAGGTGACATCGCTGATCAACGACCTGGCGAGTCTGGCTATTGAACTGAAGGACCATGCGAGCCATTCGTTTCTGAAGTGGTTCGTGGACGAGCAGGTCGAGGAGGAAAAGAGCGCCGACGAGATCGTGCAGAAGCTCAAGTTGATGGAAGGGGCGCCCGGAGCGCTCTATATGCTGGACCAGGCGTTGGGCCAGCGGGTATTTGCGATGCCGACGACGACAGGAGAATAATACTTATGGCGATTCCATTTAACGCGGATGAAGTGTTTGAGATGGCCGAAGAGATCGAGCGCAATGGGGCGAAATTCTACCGTGGTGCAGCGGCGCGTTTTCCGGTCGTGGCGGATGTGTTCAAGAAGCTCGCGGTCATGGAGGACGAGCATGAGCGGACGTTTGCCAAGATGCGGGCGCAACTGAAAGGGGAGGAGACCGAGCCGCTGGTGTTTGATCCGGACGGAGAGGCGCAGATGTACCTGCGGGTGATGGCGGACGGCCACGTGTTCGACGTGAAGTCCGACCCGGCGGAGAAACTGGGCAAGCTCAATTCCGCCGAAGATGCGATACGCGCCGGACTGGCGGCGGAGAGGGACTCGATCGCGTTCTACACGGGCCTGAAGGAGTGCGTTTCTCCGCGGGCCGGCCAGGACAAGGTGACGGCGATCATCCGGGAGGAGTTTCGCCATATAGTGACGTTGAACCAGATGCTGACTGAGTTGAAGCTGGGTTGATTGTTGGCCTTCGGCCCGCCGAAAGTACAAGGCTCGAGTGAAGAGGCTGCCCATGCCGGGGATGGGCGTGGCATGGATTCCCAAGGCACGGGCGTGCGGGCAGGATGCGTTTGACACGGGTGCATTGACGGTTGAAGATACTGGCGAAACAACCGATTAATCGTCGAGTTGTGTGGGCGCTGTTGCCCTGCGTGGGAGGATCTGTGTACTTCTTCGGTTGGCGGTCGTTGGCGGTTGTGGTCTGGTCGCTGGCGGTGGCGTATCTTTGCGAGTTTCTCTTCACTCGGCGGCGCGCGGAGCCGGTCAGCGAGGCGGTGCTGGTGACGGGCGTGATCTTTGCGCTGATTCTGCCGCCGACGGTTCCGTGGCACGTGGCCGGGATCGGGGCGGCGTTTGCGATTGTGTTCGTCAAGGAGGTGTTCGGGGGGTATCGGTGCAACATCTTCAATCCGGCGATGGCCGGGCGGTGCTTTGTGTATATCTGCTTTCCGGTGGCGATGACGGCGACCTGGGCTCCGCCGGCGCAGGGACCGTGGGGGGCGCTGGGGCGCTGGACGACCGTTGAATCGCCCGATTCACTCACGGGCGCCACGCCGATGGCGTATCTGAAGGCCGGGCGGCTGGAGTTGGTGCAGGGCAAAGGGCGGGAGGTGATACCCGCGGATATTCCGGAGGGCCAAGTGGTGCGGGTGATGCAGCCGGCGTTCTTGAAGGCGCTGCTGGTCGGGCGTGTCGGCGGGACGATGGGGGTCACGAGCGTGGCGCTGATCCTGGTCGGGGGGGCGTATCTGCTCTATACAAAGACGGCCAGCCGGACGATTATCCTGTGGACGGCGCTGACATACGGGGTGCTCAGCCAGGTGCTCAATGCGTTTGGCGTAACGCCCGTGCCGATGGGCCTGACGGCGATGATGGGCGGCGGGTTTCTGTTCGGGGCGTTCTTCATGGCGACCGATCCGATCAGCGCACCCAAGACCGAGCCGGCGAAGATCGTCTACGCGATTCTGATTGCGGCCGCAGCGGTAGTCATACGCAACTTCTCGATATTCAACGGCGGGCTGATGTTCTCGATTCTGATCGGCAATATGTTCGCGCCCATTCTCGATTATTACGTGCGAGGCTATGGGAAGGCAAGGAAGGCGAAGTGAACTTGGTTAAGAGACGCTGGTTTGCAGCGGTCTACATGTTTGTGGTAACGAGCGTGTGCAGCTCGGTGGTCATTGGTCTATCGCGCGTGACGGCCGAGCGGGTGCAGGCCAATGCCGCGCTGGCGTTCGAGCGGGCTGTATTAGGGGTCCTGCCGGGCCTGTACGAGGATGGATTGGGCGGGCTGGAGATTCATCGGCGTTTTGTCGATCGGGTGGACGGGCCGACGCAGGCATCGGGCGGGGCTTATGTTCTTGCGGAGGGGGGGGCGGTGGCCGCCTATGCGCTGCCCTTCGAGGGGCAGGGGTTCTGGGCCCCGATTCGCGGGGTGATCGGGATCCGGGCGGACCGCCGTACGATTACGGGCATCGCCTTCTACGATCAGAACGAGACGCCGGGGCTGGGGGCGCGGATCACGGAGCCGGAGTTCCGGAACCCGTTCGAGGGAAGGGTTCTGGCCGAGCAGGGCAAGTTGCTGGAGTTCAGGCGGCCGGGCGAGATGCTGTCGGCCAATGAGGTCCATGCGGTGACGGGTGCGACGCAGACAAGCACACGATTGGAGAAGATCATCAATGATGCGCTGATTCAGTGGCGCGGCCGCACGAGCGGGAGGGCCGGGTCATGAATGGACCGGGCAAACCGAAAACGATCCGGGTCCTGGTGGTCGAGGGGCTTTGGGATGACAATCCTATCTTCCGGCAGGTCCTGGGCATCTGCAGCACACTGGCGGTGACGAACCTGGTGCTCAATACGGCGGTGATGTGCGCGGCGCTGGTGTTCACGTTGTCTCTGAGCGCGCTGACGGTCTCGATCCTGAGGGTGCTGACACCGCGAAGCGTGCGGATGATGGTCGAGACCTTGATTATCGCGTTCTACGTGATTGTGGTGGACCTGATGCTCAAAGCGTACTGGCCTTCGATGAGCGAGAACTTGGGGCCTTATGTGGGGCTGATTATCACGAACTGCATTGTGATGGGGCGGTGTGAGGCGTGTGCGAATTCAAACCCGCCGGTGCGGGCCATGCTGGACGGGTGTTTCAATGCGCTGGGTTATTCGTACGTGTTATTGATTATCGCGGCCCTTCGCGAGGTGCTGGGGATGGGGACTTTCCTTGGGATGGCGGTGCCGTACTTCTCGTCGCAGTGGGACAAGTGGGTCATCATGGTCATGCCGCCGGGCGCGTTCTTCATGCTGGCGGTGGTGATCTGGGTGATGAGGTCGATTCAGATGGGCAGGCAGGCCGCTGGGAGCGTGGGCAAGATGCCTGCGGCCCACAAGAGCGTCGCGCCCTCGCCACGAGAGGAGGACGGACAATGAACGTCGGTGCGGAAGTATGGCAGGGATTCGTGGTGTGCGTTTCAGCCGTGTTCACGAACAACATCCTGCTGAGCTACTTTCTGGGGATGTGCCCGTTTGTGTCGGCGTCGCGGGAGGTCAAGACGGCGGTGGGACTGGGCTGGGCGGTGGTGTTCGTGCTGACCAGTACGTGTGCTCTGAACTGGGTGGTGTACCATTACGTGCTGGTTCCGCTGGAGCTGGAGTTCTTCCGGTTCATTCTGTTTATCATTGTGATCGCCGCGTTTGTGCAGGTGGTGGAGATGCTGATTGAGCGGGTATCACCGCTGCTGTACCAGAAGCTGGGGATCTTCCTGCCGCTGATTACAGTTAATTGCGCGATTCTCGGCGGGTCGTTGTTCATGGTAATACGTAACTACGGCTTCATCGTGACGGTCGGGTATGGGCTGGGCAGTGGACTGGGGTGGCTGATGGCGGTGGTGGCGATGGCGGGGATTCGCCAGCGTCTGAGGACCGAGCGGATCCCGGCGGGCCTGCAGGGGCCGGGGATCACGCTGATTATCGCAGGGCTGATGGCGCTGGCGTTTATCGGCTTCGCGGGCGTGTTAAGCTCTTAGGAAATCAAATATCAAACAGCAAAATGCAAAACGATGAAGAGAAGAGTAAATGGATGTGCGCAGCCAGCAGAGAGCAGTGATCAGGCGAGGCCTCCCGCTCGCTGACTGTTGACCGCCGACTGTTGTCGGCCTTCTCCGCGGCCGCTGCGTCGTCGGGCGTGAGTCTGGCATCTTCGGTGTCGCGGCGGCCATGATTTTGCATTTTACTGTGTGTATTGGGTTCTTGCTGTTTGCTGTTTTGCTCTTGTTTGTCGGTTCATGTCTTGAGGTCCGGGTTTGGCTTCGTCGATACTCATAGACGTTCTGGTGGTCGGCGGCATCGGTGCGGCTCTGGCGGCGCTGGTGACGGTGGCGGAGCACTTCCTGGCGAACTATGGGCCGTGTACGATTGCGATCAACGACGACAAGAAGGTGACAACGGAGGGCGGCGGACACGTCCTGGGGGCGCTGACGGAGAACAAGATATTCATTCCCAGCGCCTGCGGGGGGCGGGGCACTTGCGGCCTGTGCAAGGTCAAGGTATTGGAGGGAGGCGGGCCGTTGCTGCCGACGGAGGAACCGCTGCTGACGGATCAGGAGAAGAAAGACCACGTGCGGCTGTCGTGCCAGGTGAAGCTCCGAAACGACATCCGGATTGAGATTCCGCAGGAGCTGTTCTCGATCCGTGAGTATGAGGCAGAGTGCACGCGGATCACGGACCTGACGCACGACATGAAGCTATTCAGGTTCGAGCCGAAGGGTGATGAGCCGATGGACTATGTTCCGGGCCAGTACGTGCAACTACTGACGCCGGTGTACGAGAAGAGCAACGAGGAGGTCTATCGGGCGTATTCCATCGCCGGTGACCCGGCGGATAGGGGTGCGATCGAGTTGATCATCCGGCTCGTGCCGGGGGGCATCTGCACGACGTACTGCTTCGAGTATCTCAGGCAGGGCGATAAGGTGAAGTTCAACGGGCCTTACGGAGAGTTCCGCCTGTCCAGATCGGACAGTCCCATCATATTCATCGCCGGCGGCTCCGGGATGGCCCCCATTCGCTGTATCCTGTATCAAATGAGGAACGAGGGCATCAAACGCAGGGCGATGTATTATTTCGGAGCCAACAAGGTCGATGAGCTGTGTCTGGTCGATGAGATGCGGCGGTTCGAGCAGGAGTTGGAGGGATTTCAGTTCGTGCCGTGTGTGGCGTCTCCCGAGGCCGGCTGGGAAGGCCGGAAGGGGTTGGTGACGGAGGTGGTGCGGCGGGATGTGAGCGAAGGCCAGACGGCCGAGGCCTATCTGTGCGGCAGTCCGGGGATGATCGACGCCTCGATCGAGGTGTTGAAGACGCTGGGCGTGACGGAAGACCGGATATTCTACGATAAGTTCACATAGCAGGAACGGGTGCGATGGCGATGAAAGAGACGCCGGACAAAGAACATCTCGAGCAACTGCTGCGGTCGTCGCGGCTGGTGGCCGGCGGCTTCCTCGGCGATGATACGCGAGGCGTCGATGAGATTGTCGAGGCCGATACAGGTGCGGTGTTTTCCCTGGGCAGGACGACGGTCGAGATCGCCGAGAGAATGCGGGTGGTATCGGAGCAGGCTCGCCGGGGTCTGGGCACATGGGTGCGAATCGACGCGACGCACCGGGCGATGATGCAGGAGGCACGGGGGGAGTTGGTGTGCCCGTGGCCCCATCCGGGGTATTTCCACAAGGCAGTTACCACAGTCCAGCGGACGGATACGGGTGAGACGGTGGAGTTCTCCGACCTGAACATACACATGGTCGAGGCGCATGGGTTCTTCGAGGGCCGCGGGTCGAGGTTCCGAATTGAGCCTGAGAGGTTGATACGGGTGCTGTTTTAAGGTACATTTTCGGCTGGCGCCGGCGTGGCCGGCGCGGCTGCCATTCAGATAGAAGGAGTATGGGCCATGAAGTACCGATGTATCATGTGTGGTTACGTATACGATCCGGCACAGGGCGATCCGGACAACGGGGTCGATCCTGGGACGGCGTGGGAAGATGTTCCGGAAGACTGGGTCTGCCCGGATTGTGGGGCGAGCAAGGACCAGTTCGAGCCGGTGGGCTGATTTTCACATGGTTGGGGACGGGTCGCGGGGCGGAGCGTCCGCGGCCCGAGTACCATGACGGTGGGGTTTGCAGACGGCGTTATGGTGGGGGTTTTCCCGTGGAAGACATCCATCCACTGATTACGGATCAGGAGATTCTCTGTGCCGAGGAGCCGGCCGGGCCCAGCGGCATTGTCGTGTTCGGCGCATCAGGCGATTTGACGCGGCGCAAGCTCCTGGGCAGCCTGGCGAGGCTCTATCAGCGGGAGTTGCTCGATGAGCGGTTCTACGTGCTGGGTTGCGGCCGCAAGGCGATGACCGATGAGCAGTTTCGCCATGAGGCTCGCCGGGCGCTGGGGCAGATGGATGAGCCGCTGCCGGATGAAACGGTCAAGCGATTCTGCGAGCGGTTGAGCTACGTCAGCGGCGACTACGCCGAGGCAGACCTTTACGAGAACCTCAAGCAGCGGGTCTGCGATCTGGACCGGCAAAAAGGGGTTGGGGGGCACGTGGTTTACTATCTGGCGGTGCCGCCGTTTCTGTATCCGACGATTATCGAGCGGCTGGGCCGGATGGGGCCGGCGTGTCCGGCTGGGCCGCAGTTGCGGGAGCGGACAAAGCTGGTGATTGAGAAGCCCTTCGGGCGCGACTTGGACAGCGCAACGGAGCTGAATCGCCGGACATCGCAGTTCTTTGACGAGTCACAGATCTACCGGATCGACCACTATCTGGGCAAGGAGACGGTACAGAACCTGATGATGTTCCGGTTCGCCAACAGCCTGTTCGAGCCGGTGTGGAACCGCAATCACATCGACCATGTGCAGATTGCGATTGCGGAGAAGCTGGGCATCGAGCACCGGGGCAGCTACTATGACAGCTCCGGGGCGTTGCGGGACATGTTCCAGAACCACATGCTGCAGATGCTGTCGCTGGTGGCGATGGAGCCGCCCATTTCGTTCGAGGCGGATCGCGTCCGGGACGAGACGGTCAAGCTGCTGCGGTCGGTTCGGCCCATCAAGGCGACGGAGGTGGACCGATTCGTCGTGCGGGGGCAATACGGGCCCGGGACTGTCGACCGGCAAGCGGCGTGTGGCTATCGGGAAGAAGACGGGGTGGGGCCGGCGTCTCGGACGGAAACCTACGTGGCGGCGAAGTTTCTTGTGGACAACTGGCGGTGGCGGGATGTGCCGTTTTATATGCGGACGGGCAAACGCATGGCCCGCAAGAATACGGAGATTGCGATCACGTTCCGCAAGGTGCCGCATTCGATGTTCAACTCGGTGGGACTGGACAATCTGCCGGCGAACGTGCTGGTGTTTCGTATCCAACCGGAGGAGGGGATGTCGCTGGCTTTTGAGGCAAAGCGGCCGGGCTCCAAGGTGTGCATGAGTACGCTGAAGATGAGTTTCGATTACAGAGACATCTTCGGCGTGGCCATGCCGGAGTCGTACGAGCGTCTGCTGCTGGATTGTTTGGTGGGCGACCAGACGCTGTTCACGCGGTTCGATGCGGTTGAGCAATCATGGCGGCTGGTGATGCCGATTCTGGAGGCCTGGAGCCAGGACACGCGGATGCCGTGGGAGTATCCGGCCGGGGCGAGCGGCTTTGCCGCGGCCGACCGGTTGATTGCCGCCGACCAGCGCAGATGGAGAGAACTTAAGAGAGGCTGATGCAAACTCAAGACGCGAAGACCTAAACGAAGAACCGCAACTCAAAGCCCAAAACCCTGCGGCGACCACGTGGAGAGCCCGGTCTTGCGTCTTGAGGTGTGGTTTTGGGTTCGCAGTTATGCGTTTGTGGTTGTGTGTTCGCCCCTTGCCTTCGGCAGGGACTCCCCCCCAAGGGTGCTCAGATGGCTGCTTATTGTGTGGGGCCGCCCTGACGGCTGCGCATTCGCTGGGACATCTCCTCGACCCATTTGGCGTATTCGGTCCAGAGGGCGGGGATATCGGCCTGCTCGTGATTGCCGGCATGCACAATGACACGGTAACTCAGCGTGAGGGCTTCGCCCGTAGACAGGTTAAGTTTATCACCTTCGAGCCAGTACATGGGCGTCGGAGAGAGGAAGCCGTAGTCTCGCGTGAACCACTTGGAGGGGAACCAGCGGTTACGAGGGTCCTGGAAGATGGCCAGACCCTCGGTCTTGCCGTCCCGTGTGCCGCTGTAGTCGGCCCAGGCTGAGGCGGCGCCGAAGGTGCCTTTCTCGCCGGTCAGGCCCTCGGCGTTGATGAGCGTTCCGCCGGAGGCGACGGACAGTTCCGAGACCATGCGTGCACTGAAGAGCGAGTGGTTGGTCTTGAGGATTTCAACATCGACCAGGGGATTGAGGGTGATGCGGAAATCAATGACGCGGAGGGTCTGGCTGGGGGCGGCGACGGCGATCCAGCGTCGGTCTTCGATGATGGGGTCCTTGTCAGGCTGCTTCCAGAGGCAGCGGTCGGTGAACATGATACGCTGGCCGCTGTCGCGGATGATTCGCGGGCCCTGGGAGAGGATCTGGCCGCGGGCATTGGCTTCCTGCCAGTAGTTGCCGCCGTTGACGCGGTCGCAGCCGAAGAACAGCGAGTGGTGGTGGGGATAGGGCTCGGAGGTCTCGGTCGTGACGCTGTCGCTGGTCAGCGGGCCGTTGACGGGATAGAAGTAGGGGTACTTCTGATCGTCGGCGAATTTGTAGCAGGTGAAGAGCTGGTTGGCGACGGTGATAACGACCTGTTTGTCTTCAAGCCGGGCGGCCAACTCCTGGGGCTCACTCCGCCCGACGGGGGCCAGGGCGGCGAGTAAGAGGGCAGCGAGAGCGATGATTCGTTTCATGTCGGTCCTCCAGAAAACTGAAGACTGAGAGCCGCAACCCAAAACCACGACACAAGACTCAAGACCAGCAAAGTGGGGTGTGCAGCTTGTTGCACACGCGGATATTGGCCGGCGCCAGCGTGGGCAAGAACGACACTTGCCCACCCTACAATCCTCGGAACCGGCCCCGCACCGCACCGCGGCCACGGTCTGGGGCTTTCGGCTTTGGTTTTAGGTTTCACGTTTTGCGTTTTGGGTTTATAGATGCCAGGGGCTTGTCATGGGTTTCGAGACGAGGCGGTTGGCTTCGTCGTCGGTGACGAACTGTTCGGTATCGGGATTCCACTGGAGTCTGCGGCCGAGTTGCATGGCGATCTGGCCGAGCAGGCAGACGCTGCATGAACGGTGGGCGATCTCGACCGGGGCGATGGTCTCCGCCCTGGACCGAATACACTCGAGGAGGTTGCCTTTGTGGCTGCTGCTCTTGTAGAGGTTGATCTCGTCGGGCTTGACGGTCGATTCGAGCAGGCTCTTGGGGTTGGCGTCGATGGAGCCGCGCAGGACATGGACCCAACCATCGGTGCCCGTGAACCGGATACCGTGCGGGTTCGTCTCGTCGTCGGTGCATAAGACCTTGACGCCGTTGGCGTAGGTGTACTCGATATGGAACTTGCCGTGGACGTCCCAGAGTCCGTCCTTGGGGAACTCGGTGCGGCCCTCGACGGTCACCGGGCCGGTGTGTTCAGTGCCCATACCCCATTGCATGATGTCCAGATGGTGGCTGCCCCAGCCGGTGATCATGCCGGCGCCGTAGTCCTGGATCCGGAGCCAGCCGGGTCGGCCGTAGCCCTTCTGGGGATGGACGCGGTCTTCGGTGTAGGGGGCCCAGGGGGCGGGGCCCAGCCACATCTCATAGTTCAGTTGCGGCGGGACCGGCATCGTGGCCCGCGGCGTCGTGCCCGGGTCGATGCCGAAGGCGACGGTGATGGTTTGGAGCTTTCCGATACGGCCGTTGCGGACGAGTTCGCAGGCTTGGCGGAAGCGGGCATCGGACCTTTGCTGGCTGCCGATCTGAAAGACGCGGCCGTAGCGGCGGACCGTGTCGCTCATAACGCGGCCCTCGGCGATGGTCAGACTCATGGGCTTCTGCAGGAAGATATCCTTGCCCGCCCGGGCAGCGGCCACGACCGGCAAGGCGTGCCAGTGGTCGGGTGTGGCGATACTGACGGCGTCGATGTCGTCGCGGGCGACGAGTTCGCGGTAGTCGCCATGAGCGGTGCAGCCCTTGTAGGCGCCGGATGATCTCTCGGCGGCGTACCTGGCGTCAACGCGAGCCTGGGCGGCTGCGACGCGGTTGGCATCGAGGTCGCAGACAGCCACGACCTGGGCCTCCCGGGCACCGAGGATCTCCCCTAGGTCGCCGCCTCCCATGCGGCCGACGCCGATAAAGCCGAACGTGATGCGGTTGCTGGGGGCGGTGGCTCCGCGGACCGACGCCGGGATGATCATGGGTACAGCGACCGAGGCGGCGGTCAGCGTTGAAGTCTTGAGGAAGTCTCTACGGTTCATCTTTCGGTCTCCTGGCTTGCTCGATGCTTGATACTTGATACTGTATCCTTATCATGCGTCATCGTAGCCCGTGGAGCAGACGCCCGCAACATGAATTTTGTTGCATGTCTGTGCGGTGGGGTTTATGCTGGTGCGGTGGTGGATGGAAATGACGAAAAAAATGACTGAATTTGAAGAACGAAAGGTAGCTCCGATGGATAGGAAGAATCGCAGACGTTTCATGCAGGCCGCGGGTGCGGCGGCGGTTGCGGCGATTGCGGCCGGGAATGGGCGGGCGACGGAGCGATCTGTACCGGCCGGGCCGATGAAGCTGGGGCTGGCGTCCTATACGCTGAGGAAGTTCAGCCTGGATGAGACGATCCGGATGACCCAACGCGCGGGGCTCAGGTACCTGGCGCTGAAAGACGTGCACCTGGCGACGGATTCGACAGCGGAGCAGATTGCCCAGGCGGCCGCCAAGGTCAAGGCGGCGGGTCTGACGCTGTACGGCGGCGGAGTGATCTACATGCGGAATGAGGCCCAGGTGAACCGGGCGTTTGAATACGCCAAGGCCGCGGGGATGAGCGTTATCATCGGCGTGGCCGGGCCGGAATTGCT
Source organism: Phycisphaerales bacterium UBA2266 (assembly GCA_002347125.1). Classification (GTDB taxonomy): domain Bacteria; phylum Planctomycetota; class Phycisphaerae; order Sedimentisphaerales; family Anaerobacaceae; genus UBA2266. The sequence goes on along the minus strand of DDXG01000382.1, from coordinate 2,932 downwards.
GCCGCAGGTGGAGCAGAAGGTCGGGCAGTACGATATCCAGGTGGCGATTCACAATCACGGACCGGGGGACAACGTGTATCCGACGCCGCAGGCGGTATATGAGAAGATCCAGGGACTCGACAAGCGGATCGGGATATGTCACGACGTCGGGCATACGCGACGGGTGGGGCTCGATCCGGTGGAGCAGACGCTCAAGTGCGCCGACCGGATCCTCGATGTGCATATCAAGGATGTCACAGAAGCGTCGGCAAAGGGGGGGGCGTGCGAGATCGGGCGAGGGGTGCTCGATATACCTAGGATTCTACGGACGATCCGGCAGATCGGTTTCCAGGGGGTCATGTCCTTTGAGTATGAGAAGGACGCCGACGATCCACTGGCGGGTCTGGCCGAGTCGGTGGGCTACATCAAGGGCGTCCTGGCGGCGATGTGATTTACGAAGATGCCGTATAACATTCGTATTGTCAGCACGTACCCGCCGCGCAAGTGCGGCATAGGGACATTCTCCCGCGACTTGGCAACGGCGCTGGAGCATTTCACGGGCGAAGTGGGCTATATCCGCGTGGCGGCGATCGACAATGGGGCGGGGCGATATGACATTCCGGTCGACTTGACCATCGACCAGTACAATCCCCAATCGTGGCACGACGCGACGGTTCACATCTGTACACGCGCCGGCGAAAGCGGGAACCCGACGGTGGTGCTCCTGCAGCATGAGTACGGCCTGGACCCGGACGAACACGGTAACGATTGCCGGGGCCATAACTTCGTGCGGATGGCGAAGGCATTTCGCGAGAGGGGATTGGTGACGCTGGTTTACCTCCATACCGTGCTGGATGATCCCGATGCTCATCAACTCAAGACCCTCCAGGACCTGGCGGCCTGCAGCGACGGGTTGATCGTGACCACCGAAAGCGCGATTCATATCCTGGAATCGCATCCCTACGACATCGAGCACGGCAAGCTCAAACACATCGACCACGGGATTCGGATGCAGCATCCGTCGCAGTACGACCGGCTGGCGATTAAGAAGGAGTTTGGCCTGGAGGAGAGGTTTCTGATTACGACGCTGGGGTTGTTGTCGCCGGGCAAGGGGATTGAGTACGGCATCCGCGGACTGGGCAGATTCCTGGCGGAGTCGTGCACGGCCGAGCAACGCAAGAAAGTGGTCTACCTGATCGGTGGGCGATGCCATCCGGAGTTCGTCAGGGCCGAGGGCGGCGCACCCTATCGCGAGTTTAAGTTGAGCGTCGGTAAGGCCCTGGGGGAGTCGCGTCTGAAAGCTGATACGGTCAAGGACCTCGAAGGAGTGGATTTCGACGAATATGACGTGGTGTTTCTCGACGCTTTTCTGGATGAGGGAACGCTGTTGAAACTGTATGCGGCGACGAACGTGATGCTGCTGCCGTATCTGAACATGCAACAGATATCGAGCGGGATTCTGGCGGACACGCTGGGGGCCGGCCGGGTGGCCGTTGCGACCAAGTTCCGGTACGCCAACGAGTTGATTCATTCCAATCGGCGTTGCGAGCCGGGCATCGTGATCGGGCGGTTCGCTCGAGGTATTCTGGTGGATCCCGGCGAGCCATCGGTCGAGCAGATCGCACAGGCGCTGGACTACCTTGTGTTCAATCCCAACAGGCGGCTGATGATGGAGCGCCAGGCCCACCAGCGAGGTGTTCAGATGCGGTGGGACAATAGCGCCTGGGCGCTGTTGCAGTACGTGGATTTCGTGGAGGAGCTGCGGGAGATTGTCAAGGGCCGGGGCGTCCAGTTCGAGCGGGAGAAGACCTCACGGCTGGACCTGGGGGACCGGCGGGCCAAGAAAACCGAGGGACGAGGGATGATGGATGAGGGATNNTCAGGCGAGTCTGACGGGGGTGCCGGTCCTGGCGGATTCGTAGACGGCCAGAATCACTGCGACGGCCTTGCGGGCTTCTGGGCCGCCGATCCAGAAGTCCTTGCCGGCGTCGAGGGCTTCGAGGAAGGCACTGAAGTTGCGGGTATGGTTGTCGTGCTGGATGGCGGCTGGGTCGGCGACGCCACCGCCGCCTTCGATCTGCCCGAACGTCTTACGGATTTCCTCATCCTGAGGGGTTTCATCGACGAACTGCCATGTGGTGAAGCTGTTTTCGACTTGGATGACGGTGCCCCGGGTGCCGGTGATCTCGAAGCGGCGGAACTGGCCGGGCCATGAGCCTGTGGTGCCGTAGATGAGACCCAGGGCGCCGCCGGTGTATCTGAGGACGGCGACGGCGGTGTCTTCGGCCTCGATCTGCGGGTGGGCGAGTTTGGCCGTGTAGGCGCAGACGGATTCGATGGGCGGCATCAGGTCACAGAGCATATCAACCATGTGGATGGACTGGTTCATCAGAGCCCCGCCGCCGTCGAGCTTCCATGTCCCGTGCCAGGAGTCCTTGTAGTAGGCCTCGGTCCGCCACCAGGGGACGTAGATGGAGGCGCAGGTGATGACGCCGAAGCGGCCGCTGTTGATGGCGTTACGCAGCACGGCCTGCGCATCGTTGAAGCGGTAGGGGAAGATGCCGCCCAGGCGGGTGCCGGCGGTCTTGTGGGCGGCGATCATGGCGTCGATGCGTTCGAGGGTGACCTCGAGCGGTTTCTCGCAGATCACATGTTTGCCCGCCTTTGCCGCCGCGATGGTGGGCTCCATGTGAAGGCCGCTGGGCGTGGCGATGGTCACGATGTCAACGTCGTCGGACTTAACCATCTGTTCGTAGCTGGTGAATGGCTTGGCGCCGTATTTCTCGGCAAGGGCCCGTGCCTTTTCCGGTACGTTGTCGCAGACAGCGACAAGGGCGGTGTTGGGGATGTCGCGGATGGCGCGGGCGTGGAAGTCGGCGATGAGGCCGGCCCCGACGATGGCAAATCGATGTGTCGTCATGTCAGACTCCGTATTGCGTATTGCGTATTGCGC
>DDXG01000312.1 GCA_002347125.1 Phycisphaerales bacterium UBA2266 | reverse complement strand
CGGTCGAATGGGGCGACAATGCCGGAGCGGCTTTCGTCGGCGAGGTATAGCACCACGTCGTATGGCAGGCCGCCGGGCGAGGTCTTGACGAGGGGTATGAGAATGCAGCCCTGCGGGGCGTTGGGATCCACGACAGGCTTGACGGGCTGGTCCGCCACGGCGGCGCTCCAGAGCGCCAGGCCGGCCGGCACGCTGACGGCGAGATACTGCTCGCTACGGTTCTGCAGAGCCAGACGCACCTCGTAACGGACGCGGCCGGCGAGGTCTATGACGGTCGTCGTGGCCATGAGGTCCACAACGGCCTGGATCCGCGAGGCTGCCGGGGCGGGCTTGAAACTCAGCACAAGCGCCCAATTCTCCTCGAAGCTCTGAAAGACATATTGGAGCGACTCCCGCATGGGGCGGGTCATCAGTCTCTGCTGTTCGCTGAGAGGCAAGTCCGCAAGGTTCGTCTGCTGCTTGACGGAGACTTCGTGGCGGCTCATGTTCTGGACGGCGACGACTCCGGAGTAGCCGTCCGCGACGCCTGTCGCGACGAGGGGGACGGGCAACTCGGCAAGCCCGGCGTCGAGGGGCAGGAGGAAGTTGACGACCACGTCGACCAGCCCCGTGACTTCATTGAGGAGCGACACGGTCCATTCCGTGCGGCCGTCGGGCAATTGGGCTTGTGTGAGGCCCCGCATGGCGGGGGATTCCACGGCGGCCAGCGGGGCATACTCAGCAGCCATGCGGAAGGTGACACGATCTATCGGCGACCCGGTGATATTGTATCGCAGGCGATAGGTATAAAGAGCGGCGCTGGGGCGTATGACCAGGCCCGCGAAGGTCTCCACACTGGTGCGAGTGGGCTGCCTGCGGATTACGAGCCGCAGTTGCGGGGCGGGGGCTTCGTATCGGTAAGCATATTGGACCGAGTTGACCTGCTCGGGCTTGAGCCAGTCGGCAAGGGCCTGAGGCGTGATCGGTTTGAGGCCGGTGGCGGCGACGGCTCCGGCATCCAGGGATGCGGCGACCTGGACGGCCAGGCGTCCCTTTTGCGGGGGATGGGAAGCACCCTGTGGATCGGCATACGTGATCTTGGGGACGTCGAAATCGTCGAGGGCGATGTCCCGTGTGGTCAGGACAAGAGCCATCTGCGTATCGGCACAGCCCTGGCGGAGCTTCACGTGGACGATCCTCCGGCTGTCGGCGGAGCGTTCGTAGTACTTCTCGACCGCCGGGCCCACGGCACTGAGGAGTTCGTACCCGGACGGCAGTTCGAAGGCGGCGCCGAAGATACGGCCTCGCTCAGTTTTGAGAGAGACCTGCACGAGTAGTTCGGCACGGTCCTTGTTGATCCGGACGAGTTGATCGAGGCTGACTTCGGGTTCGACCGCGGGCCGATCCATCTCGACGCGAAGCGAGAAGGGCCGGTAAGGCCAGTAGCACCGGGCGACAGGTCGGCCGGTGTCGGTGTTGGCGCTGTGTTCGGGCAGATCCATACGGCGCCCGCCCTGGGCCTCGGTGATTCTCACCGCCATGCCGTCGGCGGCATATACTGTCACGGTTCCGCTCTCGCGGCTGACGGCGTCGGGGCGGACGAGCTCCAGTTCAGCGGGCCGACCGAAGGGCGGCAGGTCGGCCAGCCAGCGGAGTTGCATTTCACAAGTCTGCTTCGCGGGTCGGTGGAGGCGGACCTCGATGACGTCGAACCGACGGCCGTCGACCGTCTGTTCGGCAACCCGGCTGAAATCGCGGAGATTGGCGCTGGTCAAAGCGGTCAGCGCGGCGTTGGCCGGCAGCAAGATGGTGAAGCGGTCCTGTTGTCCTGCGGCGAAGGTGTACTTCACATTGGTGACGCCGAGGATGGCCCAGTGGAAGGCGTGGATGTCATGGGTGCATTCAGCCGAGAGGGTCTGGTCGGCGGTTCCACCGGCGGCCTTCGGCAGCCACTGCAGGGCAATCCGGCGTGTAAGGCCGAGGCCGACCGTCCACGCCTTCTGACCGTCGATGGTTTCCGGGGCCAGTATGCCGTCGAGACCGTCGATTTCGGGAACGAGACTATCATCGGGCAGGTGAATCTGCATCAGAGCACCGGGCAACGGCGGCAGAGAGAAGGCGGCGGAACCGCGCCGGCCCAGCCATTCGGGCCGGGCCAGGGCCTTGATTGTCAGGCGGCCGCTACGGGGGGCATCAAGCATCAGGAGGTTGCCCTTGGGGCCGGCGTGGAGCTGCACGGGTTGCCCGGCGAAGGCGGCTTCGACGACGGCAAGGTCGGCCACAGGCAGGTTGAGGACAACGGGACTGCCGCCGAAGGTCCGGACATCGGCGGTCAGCAGGAGGTCGAGACGGTCCTGACCGATCGTGACGGCGTATCGGACATCGGCCAGAGAAATATCCGCACCGGGCGGGACACCGTCAATGCGGTCTTCGGGATGGGCCTGGTTCCACAGTTCGATGAAGCGACTGTACGGGACAAGGACCTTGTCGGCGTCCGGGGCCAGGGTGGGATCGCCGTGGTAGGGTGCTATAAGGGCGGTGGCAGCCGGATCGGCAGGTGGTGATTCAGGGGCGGCGGCCAGTGCGCTGCCCGCGGCGCCTGCCAAGAGCGTCACAAGAGCCACGACGACAACGGCCGGCGAGTGGGCCGGAGGCGACATCCTGGCCCGAAGGAGGCCGCAGAACCTGCGCAGTGGATAGCCGGCCAGATAGATAGGGATAAGGCATATGGCGGCGGTGAATGCACCGTTGGCGATGGGGGTCCATTGGGCAGACCACGCGGCCAGGAGTGACGCCGTGAACAGGACCACCGTGACAAAGCCTGCGCGTCCTCTCGCCGGTTGATGAAACATGGCGAAGCCGGCGGCGAAGATAATCAGCAGACCCGCGGTCCAAGCGGTCCGGATGCGAGAGGCCCGCGCAAGGGCGACGATGAGTTCGGCGTCGCCGAGCCCGGTGAATACGGCGCCGGGGCCTGTGCCGGCGGTGGCGACGAGTTCGACCGGCAGGCTGTAGCGTCCCTCGGCGGCCAGGCGGACGCCGCGGGCAACCTGGGTCTCCGCAGGAGTCGGGGGCACAGGGGCGGCAGGTTCGGCCGTGGGCGGCGCCGCTGCCCGGAGGCGAACAGCGCCCGACACATCGTCGGCGTGCACCGCCGCGTGGGGCACAGCGGCGGACTCCTCCCAGACGGTTGCCTCCTCGCCCGCGTATCCGTCTGCGGTTTGAAAATGCTTGGACGCCGTTCGACCGGACGGTGCATGCGCCACGGCCAGCAAGCCGCCGCACATACTGCCAAGGACGAGGTCCGCCAGTTTCTCATAAGCGGGTCTGGGGCGAAAGATGTCTCGTGTCTGCATTCGGCTCCGCTGGCCGGCGATGCGATGTCCGGGAGGGGCATAGACGGTCCATGCCGTCTGGTTGGTTTGGACACCGGGCAACTCGATACGCGCCAGGCGGACGTTGCCGAGGTTCTCCGTGGCCGTATCGACATTGTCGTCGCCGGTTGCGCCAGGACCGGGGCGCCATGCGTAGACGACCTTGACGGTTGCCTCCCGCGAAGCCTGCCCGAGGGCAATCTGATAGTCGCCGGAAGGGCTTCGCTGGGGTTTAGCGGGTCGGCCGTCGATTTCCAAAGACCAGAGTTGCGCATTCTCAGGCAGCCGGGCCACAAGGAACTGTCGACCGGCATTCGCCACTCGGATGCTAGCCTCGGTTCGCTGGCCGCCGTCAACGGCGAGCCATGTGGTGAGATTGGCACGGACGGCCAGGGCCGATGGGATCGTGTAATTGTCATGGACGGTGGTCCGGACGGTTATAGCCGTGCGCGGGCCGCTCTCGGCGGTTACAGCATCGAGACGATACGCGCCAAGGATCCGGTTGGCCGGGGCCGGCAGAGGCGGCAGATCAATGGCGTCAACCTCGTCGGCCGCGACCGCCGTGATGTCCAGCGCGAGCTCCTCGACGGCCTCGACGGCGAGTTGTTCTGTGATCTGGCCTTCACAGAGCGGCCGAACCAGGCCGACGTCGAATCCGGCGGCTTCGAGGGGGCGTTCGTAACGCACGTCGATCTGCACGGGACCGATGGTCTCTTTGTCGAGGGTAAGGGTCCAGACGTTGTAACGGGCGCGGAGGGCGGCGGCCTCGTCGGGGACATTGGCGTCGTCGGGGAGGATGCCTTTCGAACTGAGGACGACCGTCGGACTGGTGATGCTGATTTCACGGCCGAGGGCTTTGTCGGTAAGGAGCAGGAGCTTGCGGGTCGAGGCGCGGCTGATGGCGTATTGGAGACTCCAGAGGCCGGTGTACTGCTGCGGGCGAACCGCAACAAGGGCAACGGACGTCGCCGAGATACGAGGGCGGCGCCGTGCCACACTGAGGTTGATCCGGCCGGCAGCGGAGGTCGTGTAGCTGTAGGCATACTCTACATCGACGGGGATATTGAGGGAAGCCATCCGCCCTACCGGGACTGATTCCAGTGCGCCGGGGGTGGCTTCGGGTGTTGCGGCAAGGGGGGGCGCCCCAGAGATCAGGACATGCCCGGAGATGGTCTCGCCGGCGGAGCCGATGAGCGGAACCGACAGTGTGCGCGGGGAGGCGTCGCTCGGCCAGGACCATTGAGGCGGGACGTGTTCGAGGACAATTCGTACGGTGGCCATCTTCTCGGGCTTGATGGGAGTTGGAAGCTCGATTTCCAGGCGGCGGGCGTCGTTGGATTCTGCGATACGGTACTCGAAGCCGTCAGTCCGGCCGTCGAGTTCGAGGTTCTTGAGTTGCCACTGCTCGGAAGAGCCGCCGAGCAGGAATTCCATGGTGAACATCTCGCGGTCGACGGCGGTCACCCGGAACTCAGCGTCGACCTTGATGTCCTGGGAGGAGACGGCGATGAGTTGGCGTTCCTCGATGCTGCGGCGAAGGGGCACGGCGGCCAACTCCAGCTCGACAGACCAGTCGCCGCCCCAGTGGTGATAGAGCCTCTCTGAAGCGGCGGTGGCAAGGACGGGCATGGCGGCAGCGGCGGAGGCGTCCTCGCGGCGGGCATTAGAAAGGGTTTCGGCGCGGACGGCGATCTGCTCATCGGTCCCGACAACGAGGCGCCCCCGCTGGAAATCGGCGCCCACCAGGGATATCGTCGGAGCGACCCATGTGTCGCCGCTACGGGCGGCCGACGCCCGGATGCTCAAGGCCGTAACGCCGACTCGCGCGTTTCGCAAGCGGACGACCAGAATAGGCGTTAGCCCCTGTTCGATGGACCATTTGATCAGGTTCGGGCACGCCACATCGGTGACGGTCCATGGCGCGGGGATGGATAGCCGTAGTTCGCGGAGGCCGCGCCGGAGGACCTGGACGGTGTAGAGGCAGGCGAGGTCCTGGGCGGACCGGCCAAGGCTGACCGTCGTAGCCGAATCACCGAGGAGGATGGCCCGCTGGTCGTCCTGTCGGCCGTTGCCGAGAAGGACGACGGTGACGGCGTTGTGCCCGCCGAGGGTCAGTGCGGCGGTGGTAACGTCGGCAGCCTGGTCATAGACGGGCTTGTCGGCGGGTGCGTTCGAGTGGATTTCGAGGTCGCCGGCGGCCTTGATGAGCATAGTGGCGGCGACGGCATCCGGAAGAGACAGCGAGAATTGCATGCCGCCCTGGGCAAGCTCCGCGACTCTGGCGTTTCCCTCGACGGCCAGATGGTGGAGGCCGCGGCCCGTGACAATGACGGTCAGGCGCGCATTTGCATCATAGCCAAGAGGGGCGATGCTGCCGTCGAGTTTCAGCGAGGTCAGTCCGATCCGTCCGAAGGCAATGGGGACGGGGATGGGGCCGTCGGTGAGTGAGACGATGTCGAGGACGCCGGTGATCTTGACCTTCTCGCCTTCGACGTCGGCGGTGTAACGAGCTGAGACGACCTCGCCGATGTTGCGGTCTTCCATTCCCCTGGTGTTGGCCAGGGCGGCGGCGAGGAGTCCGACGAACTCTCCCCGGTCCATCAGGATGGCCTTGGCGGACGGGTCGATGATCCCGCCGAGGTCATGGTAAGGCACGAAGATACGTGGTCCGGTGGCGTGTGATTGTGAAGGCGGGACGACTTCGCCGCCGCCCGCCCCAAGGGCAAAGGCGGTGATCATCATTGCCACCGCCGACATTCTCATGGTATGGCTTCCCGCCGAACGGGCGTTGTGGGTACATCGAGACATCTGTCAACGCTCCTTACTTATTGTCCGGTTTCGGTTCGTCCTTCAACGCCGGCTTGTCAGGCGGCCCGGGTGCCGCCGGTGGCGGCGATTCGGTCTTGTGCCCGCGCCGCGACGGCAGCAAGGACAGGGCGGGGAGCCTGACGAAGACCCACTGTCCGAACCAGAGGATGGCCACGAGGACGATGGCATAAAGTCCGGTGTGGACGGCACGTTCGATGAGCATGGGAGCAACAAAGTCCAGCAATCCGCATGTGAGGGCGACCGCCACGAGGATCAGGAGGCGTTTGAAGCCGCCGAGCTTGAGCATGGCGACGCCCGCCATGAGGATGATGACCCAGACGAGCGCAGCGAATACCTCTCCGCGCCAGGCCGTGACGGAGAGGATGCCGGGCGGACCCTGGCGGACGAAGTCGATGGCGCGGCCTTGTCCGGAGAGCTTGAGTTGGACAGGCGCGGGCTGGCCCTGGGCGAGTGTCGAGATCATGTCCTGAAGTTGGTGGCCCTGGAGGAGGGAAAACACCCGTTTGTGGCCGAGAAGGACATAGTCCTGCGGCAGCCAGAGACGCCAGACAGTCTGTTGGACGGGGACTTCGACAGGCAGGGCCGGGGCCTGCAAATCTGAGTGGGAGGCGTTCTTCAGGCTGTAGGCGATCTCAAGAACGAACCGCGACACCTGCCCGGCCGACGGCGGCATGCGAATGATACGTTCATCGGCCGTGACGCCCATCTCCACTGGGGCCTCATCGCCGTTGAGCAGGACGGCGGTCAGTTCGGCGCCGGCTGGGAGCTTGACGGGCAGGCGTTCACCCTGGCTGGTGGCCAACAGGAAGGCGGCGTGCGTGTTGAGCATCCGGTCGCGAGCGAGGACCTGCTCGATGATGACTCCATTGACGATGGTGGTGAAGACTTTCGCCTCCTTCTGAGCGACGACGGGCAGCGACAGCGTGAAGGGCGGGGCGTTATACCGGAAGGCCAAGGAAGCCCTTCTACGGTGGTCGGGCCACGGCAGATCCTGCGCGCTGCCTGGGTCGCCGCTGATGAGGCCGGTCATGTTGGGTTCGCCGATGGCGAGGGTATCGGCCTTGGCGACGGCGATGTAGCCATTCTGATTGGAGAGTCGCCCGGCGGCGAGAATGGGCGGGACGTCGACGGTTGCGGGCTTGCCGGAATCGCCAGCCTGGAAGGACCGCCGGGACTGCACGACCAGTTGGTAGCCGCTGCTGACCTTGGACTGCAGAGAGATGCGATAATACGCCCAGGCCGTGTCGTTGGGGTCGTCGGCCGACGTCTGTTGATCGGGTGGCAGTCTGTCGATGCGCGGTTTCTCCTTTATGCCGGGGCCGCTGATCTGGACGCCGTCGTCGGCAAGAACAGAAGGCATCCTGAGGTAGAAGGTATCGACGGGGGCATACCGGATGTGGTATTGGACGACGGCCAGTTGCTCAACGGCGCCGGGCTGTATATCGATGAGGCGATGTACGGTGGCGGATATCTGGACGGGCTTGACGCCGATCCTGAAGACGGCGCCGGCGGCGGTCAGGCGGTCGATGGCACGGAACTCGAAGCCCATTGCGGGGACCAGACCCGCAATGGAGGTCCAATTTTCGGCCTGGGGGACGGGTATTGGCTGCATCTGATCGGCCCGGTCGAGTTCGGCCTGGAGCTGGTCCGCGACTGCCAGCAGCAGCTGGCCTTCGTAGAGTTGCAGGTTGTTGACGTCGGGCAGGGGGAGGGTGAAATCCACATCCCCGGCGGCCTGGTCCCGGCTCGTTCGGGCGCTAATCTGCAGTTCGAAATCCCCGGTCCGCTCCTGTTTAAGCAGCACATGGAGGACACGCGAGGCGCCGGCGCCTTTGAGGCTGTGATCGTCGACAAGATCATCCGGGCCGACGGATTGGACAACCCACGGTTCGGGCATCTGCATGTTCAGTTCGAACAACCCGGTGCGTTCGACTTTGTAGCGGAGACGCCCACGCAGTTCGAGGCGGTCGATATCCACGCCGAGCAGCCAGTTCTGATTGAGCGAGATACGCGGGGTGGTGGTCTCGATGGCGAGTATCGCGGAGTAATCGCCGCTGATGAAGCGGTAGGCGGTGCCCCCGGGCCGTCGGCGGACGGCTTCGGGCAATTGCCCCGTATCGACACGGGCGAGGTTCTTAATCTGCTCGATATGGACGGAGCGTCTCGGCGAAGAGGTGACACCGAGCAGGCCGCTGGACCGCAGGACATCCATACAGACGACCGGGGCCAGGGCAAGCCGCGCGCTTGACTCCTGGAGGAATCGCTCCATTCGGATGGTCAGCCGATACCGATCCCGGGCGGCCGCAAAGAGGCCGACCCTGAGCGACTGTTGGGCATTGGGATCTGCGACGATATCCCATTTCGCGATGTTGGCGCCGGCGACGTTGGTGACGCGGAAGTCTGCGGGCAGTTGGATAGTGAAGGCGTCGACGCCTCCCCGGTGGATGCTGTAGTCGAGTTCTACGGTGTAGCCGATGAGGGCCTCAGCGACGTCGATGTGCTGGAGTTGCTCACAGATAACGACGGGTTCGAGCTCAACAGCGGCTTCCGTTTTGGGCTTCCAGCTCAGTGCAACCTCCTGGGCCGAGCCGAGAAAGGCCTGGACGCGGGTGGCGGTCCGATCGTCGATGGCCACCTGGCTGGCGGCGGCGGCGAGCATGGGGACGACATCGACCTTGAGGTTTTCCTCGGGGATGACCAGTTCGAGGGTCGTGATGGCCGCGGTGGGGATCCGGTACTTGAGGACGGCCAGTCCGGGCTGGATATCGAGCTGTCGGACAAAATCGACCACGAGCGTATGGCGTCCTTTACCCTTTGTAACGAGCATGTACTGGCCGTTGACAACGCGCAGCAGAGGCACGGCAAGCCTGTTCTCGTCGCCCGGCAAGGAGGCGTTAGAGACACCTATGTCCGCCAGGCCAATAGGGATTTCGAGCCATTCGTCGGTTAGCACGTCAATCGTCAACTCAAGGCGGAGCACGGCCATCTCATCGGCGACATGACCGGTGAAGCGGGCTGTGCTGAAGAGGTACCGGAAAGGGGCTTCGCCGACCGTGGCCGGCGACTTCTGTGCGGCCCGCCAGAGCCTCTCGAATTCCTGATACGGAAGGAAGACGCCCTGATTCTCCTTCTCGAAGACGGCGGCGAGCTCAGTGTAGGGTACATAGACTTTGGCCGGGGCATTGGCATCAGCGGCGCCGGCGCGTCCGGTCGCAATCATCAGGGCCGAGATAACGACGAAAAAGAGTCCTCGCCTGGTCATGATACACTCTCCTTGAAGGGCGATTGTGATGGTAGGCTCGACATCGCAATACTGTACTGAACGTATCACGATTGCGCCGCCGTATTTGAGGTACGGCCGTATCCTGCAATCGTTTCGGTCTCATTATCTGACGGCGCGCGCCGGCGACAAAGTAAAATCCGTGTAAAATGCCAACGGCGGTTATCGATCGGCCGACGGCGTGCAACTCGCATGTGGGTGCGTGAGACACGGGCTTTGCATGAAGACGACGCAAGACGCGGAGCGGTTGACTTGAAACCGCTCCACCGTGGGCCGGGTCAGAGGTTCTCGCGGACGTATCTGACGGCGTTGTTGAAGATCGTCATGCCGTCGCCCTGCTCGGGGCGTTGGGTCAGGCGCGTCCAGTGAGGGTGCTGCGTGGGTCGGACATGACGTTCGGGATGGGGCATGAGACCCAGGATGCGTCCGGTCGCGTCGGTCAAGCCGGCGGCGGCCTCGACCGAGCCGTTGGGATTGATGGGGAATGGGCCTTCGTTGCCTTCGGCGTCGACATACTTGAAGGCGATATGACGCCCGGCCTTGAGTTGTTCGAGGGTGGCCTCATCGGAGGTGACGACCTTGCCCTCGCCGTGAGCAACGGGCAGATAGACTCGCCGCCCAGGGTCGATGAACACACAGTGGTCCGTCTGGGGTTCAAGGTGGACCCAGCGATCCTCGAATCGGCCGCTGTCATTATAGGTGATTGTGACCGAACGGGCCTTCCCGCCAAAGCCGACGCCCGGCAGCAGACCTGCCTTGACGAGGACCTGAAAGCCGTTGCAGATACCCAGGACCAGCTTGCCGGTCTCGATGAAGCGTTGAACAGGCTCGTAGATGTGGTGGATGATCTGATTGGCGAGGATCGTGCCCGCGGCGACGTCGTCGCCGTAACTGAAACCCCCCGGCACGACCATAATCTGGTAGCCGGCCAGCAGAGATGGGTCCTCGATCATACGATTGATATGCAGGCGGTCGGCCTGGGCACCGGCGGTCACGAGGGCGAACTCCGTTTCCGCGTCGCAGTTGATGCCCGCGGCCCGCAATACTACAGCCTTTACGTCAGTCATCCGTTGCCGTGCCTCTGATCCGGGGTTTCTGATCCTTGTTACCAATCGAACGTGCGTTGCCAGGCGGCCTTGAGGTCGTCGATGGCGGCGTCGATCACGGGCTCTCCGCCGTCGGACCGGATAATCAGCCTCGCCGTGTCCGTCACCCTGCCGAGCCGGCCAAACGGCAGATTCAACACCCGCCTCGCGAAGGCGTCGAAGTGCTCCGGCGCTACCTCGACGATGTAGCGGGCCGTGGATTCACTGAACAGTTGCGCATCGGCCCGCGGGCAATCCTTGCTGCGAACGAGCCCGCGAAGATCGACTTCGATACCCAGGCCACCCGCGAACGCCATTTCCGCCAGGGCCACGGCCAGCCCCCCTTCCGAGCAGTCGTGACAGGCCGCGACCAGCCCCCGTGCAATGGCATCGGACAGGGCCGCGGCGATCTTCGGGGCCGTACTCAGCTTCGTCTGGGGAACGTTCGCACCGAGGTGGCCGTGTACCTTGTAGTAGTGCGAGCCGCCCAGTTCATTGCTCGTGCGACCGACGACAAACAGGAAGTTGCCGGGCCTCTTGGCATCCATCGTGACGCACTTGTCGACATCATCGACAAGGGAAATCGCGCTGATCAGCAGGGTCGAGGGGATCGAGATGCGCGTACCGTCGACACACTTGAACTCGTTATTGAGCGAATCCTTGCCGCTGATAAACGGCGCACCGTAGGCCAGAGCCGCATCATGGCAGGCCTGAGCGGCGCGAACGAGGGCGCCGAAGGTCTGCGGGCGGTTGCAGTCACCCCAGCAGAAGTTGTCGATCAGGGCGATACGGTCCGCTCGGGCCCCGACGCAGATGAGGTTACGGATGGCTTCGTCTATGCCGGCGAGCGCCATCGCGTACGGGTCAATATCCCCGTACAGAGGGTTCATGCCGCAACTGACGGCCAGGCCGCGGCGGCCGTCGAGCTTGGGCAGGATGACGGCAGCGTCGCCGGGGCCATCGTTGGCTACGCCGGTGAGCGGTTTGACGACAGAGCCGCCCTGAACCTCGTGGTCGTATTGGCGGATGACCCACTCTTTGCTCGCCACGTTAGGACTGGCAAGGATGGCGAGAAGGTCGTCGTTGTAGTTGTCTTTCTCGGCAATTGAGGGCTCGCCGACACCGGGCCGGGTCCATACGGCCTTCCGCGAATATTTTGGCACGCCGTCGTGCAGGAAGTCCATGTTGAGTTCGCCGACCCCCTGACCTTGGTAGCGCAGGCGGAGGACCTTATCGTCAGTGAAGCGGCCGATGACCGTGGACTGCACGTTCTCCGAATCGAAGATGCGGGTGATAGCCTCGATATTATCAGGCCTGACCGCGACGACCATTCGCTCCTGAGCCTCGCTGATCCATATCTCGGTGTAGCTGAGACCGGCGTATTTGAGCGGGACCTTCTCCAGGTCAACCTCCGCCCCAAGCTCGGCCCCCATCTCACCGACGGCGCTGCTGAGTCCCCCGGCGCCGCAGTCGGTGATAGCCTCATAGAGGCCCTGCTCATTGGCCTGGAGCAGGACGTCCAGCATCTTCTTCTCGGTGATGGCGTTGCCGATCTGGACAGCGTGGGAGAAGATGGTCTCGTGCTCGTGGGTCATTTCACCGCTGGAAAAGGTGGCTCCGTGGATGCCGTCGCGGCCGGTGCGCCCCCCTACCACAACGATCAGGTCGCCGGAGTTGGGGTGCTTGAAACACTTGTCCTTGTCCATGATGCCGATGTTGCCGCAGTAGACCAGCGGGTTGGCGAGGTAGCGGTCGTCGAAATACACGGCCCCGTTGATGGTCGGAATGCCCATGCGATTGCCGTAGTCGCGGACCCCGGCCACAACCCCCTTCATGATGCGGCGGGGATGGAGGACGCCTTTGGGCACCTCGTTGAGCTTCATATCGGGGCGACCAAAACAGAATACGTCCGTGTTGGCGATAGGCTTGGCGCCCATGCCCGTGCCCATTGGGTCGCGGATGACTCCGCCGATGCCCGTGGCCGCCCCGCCATAGGGATCGAGGGCCGAGGGGTGGTTGTGGGTCTCGACCTTGAAACAGACGGCGGACTGCTTGTCGAATTCCACCACGCCCGCGTTGTCGGCGAAGACGGAGATGCACCACGGCTTGGCCAGATTGTGCGTCGCCTTGAAAACAGTCTCCTTAAGGAGGTTGTCGAAGTGGACCTCGCGGCCGTCAAAGGTCATGTCTACGGCACTCTTGAGGGTCTTATGGACGCAGTGCTCGCTCCAGGTCTGGGCGAGGGATTCGAGTTCAATGTCGGTGGGTTCCCGCCCCAGATCTCGGTAGTGCTTCTGGATGGTCTGCATCTCGACGCGGTTGAGGAACAGGTCTTTCTCGCGGCTGAGCCGGACAAGGCCGTCGTCATCGAGTCCAAGGATGGGCCAATGGACGATCTTCAGTTCATAGGGCTTGAGGTGGGGGCTCGGCGGCTCAGCCGCATCACCCACTAGAACATCCTCGATGCAGTCATTGGCCAGGATGCGCTTGGCAATCAGGTCTCGCTGGGCCCCGCTGATTTCGCCCAGCAGGACGTACTTGCGCGCCGTGCCGACACCCCGGACGCTGCGCCCCATGTCGGCGACCGCGGCCAGGACGCTCTCCGCGACCGGGTCGGTCACGCCGCTCTTGAGGTGTACTTCCAGCAGCGTCGCGCGGGCCAGGCCGGCGGGGGCCTTGCTGCGGCCTATGTAATAGCCCTCGCAAACCGGGTCCGCCAGTAGCTCCGCGGCGATACGCCTGCTGAAGGCCTCGTCGAAATCGCCGTCGATCAGGAACACCTTGGCGGACTGGACCGCCTCAACGGTTGTGATGCCGAGTTCACGGATGTCCGCCAGAACGCCGTCGCCGTGGACATCGGCGAAGCCGGCGCGGCTGAACACTTCGAATCGCCACTCCATTGTCAGTCCAGTTCCTTCCTTGACAGCTTGTACTCAATCAGCTCGGCTCGCCGGCTTCTGGCCCGTTCGAGCAGGGCCATGATCTCTCTGTCGTCGTCATTGCCGACAGCCTTCTTGATGGTATTGAGCGACTCGATGACGCGGTCGATGCCCGCCACGACATTCCGGGTGTTTGTCGTGACGATGTCGGTCCAGATGTTGGCGGGCCCGGATGCGACGCGGGAGGTGTCGATGAAGCCCTTGCCGGCCTGTTTGAGGTCGGCCGGATCCGTTGCATTGACAAGTGCGGCGGCCACCAGATGCGGTACATGACTGACTGCGGCGAAGATGCGATCGTGGCGCTGCGGGGTCATGGTCTGCGTCAGGCAACCGATTCTCTGCCAGAATTGCTCCACGACGCCCGCCGCCTGGTCGTTGGTTCGCGGCGTCTTCGTGATGATGCAGGTAGCCTGATCGAACAGATCGTCGCGCGAGAACTCGACGCCCCGCTGCTCGGAACCCGCGATCGGATGCGAGCCTACGTAGTGTGCGGTCCCGGGCAGGCGGGCTGCCGCCCACTTGTGGACCAGGGTTTTGGTAGATCCAACGTCCGTGACGATGGCGCCGTCCTTGAGGGCCGGGGCCATATCCCGAAACTGCTGCTCGAAGGTCCGTACCGGCGTGGCCAGGATTACGATGTCGGAGCCGGCCACGGCGGCATGCAGGTCGCCGGCGATCTCGCCGGCGACGGACAGTTCTCTGGCCTTATCGCGCGTTGTTTCGCGATGGGAGAACCCAACGACTTGCACATGGGCGAAACTGCGGCGAATCGCCAGCGATACCGAGCCGCCCAATAGCCCCAGCCCAACGACTGTAATTTGTCTTAAGTCCTTCACTGATAAGACCTTACGAAAACTTGCAGGGGAATGAAATCGCCCAAGAGGTTACGGCAAGGCGCAGGCGCTGTCAATTTTTTTCTTGGTTTCGGGGCGTTGAATTGCTAAGATCAACACTCTATGCGACACGCCAACGGATTTGGCAGAACTCTCTGATGTCTTGCCCATGGGCAATGGGCGGGCTTTTTTTGTGAACTTTGACGGCCTTGGAATGGCTTGCGCCAGCCGCGAAGACGGGTGGCTGGACGTCTCTTGATACAGATATGGGGCAAGGCCCAAACAACCAGATCGCCAACGGCGACCACCTCGAATTCGAAGGCGCGGTCGCCGAACTGGACCGGCAGATGGGCGAGCTTCGACGCCTGTCGTCCATCAAGGGTATTGACTATTCGGCGGAGATTCGCAACCTCCAGCGCCGCCAGGTCGTCGAACTCAAGGCCATATACAACAACCTCTCGGCCTGGCAGACGGTCCAGGTTGCCCGGCACCCCAAGCGGCCGCTGCTGATGGACTATATCAACCTGATGGTCAAGGATTTCCGCGAACTGCACGGAGACCGGTGCTTTGGTGATGACCGGGCGATCATGACGGGGTTTGGACACATCGGCCGCAATCGAGTGATGCTCATCGGCCAAAACAAGGGCCGCGCGATGAAGGAGAAGGTGGCCTGCAACTTCGGATGCCCCAATCCGGAGGGCTACCGCAAGGCATTGCTCAAGATGAAGCTGGCGGAGAAGTTCCGACTGCCCGTTGTGACGTTGATAGATACACCCGGTGCATATCCCGGTGTGGGGGCCGAAGAACGCGGCCAGGCCCAGGCGATTGCGGTCAATCTGATGGAGATGGCCCGGCTGACCGTACCGGTGGTCTGCATTGTGATCGGAGAGGGCGGATCGGGCGGGGCGCTCGGCATCGGGGTTGGGGACCGGCTGGCCATGCTGGAGTTCGCGTATTACTCCGTGATTTCCCCGGAGGGTTGTGCGGGTATCCTCTGGCGGGATGGGTCGCAGGCGCCGGCCGCGGCCGAGGCTCTGCGGTTGACCAGCAGGGAGTTGAAGCAGCTAGGGTTGGTTGATGCCGTGATTTCTGAGCCACTGGGCGGGGCTCACCGCAATGTTCACGATACGGTATTCAACGTGGAGCAGTATGTGAGCCGGACCGTTACGGAACTGTCGCGGCTGGGCGTCGATGTGCTGCTTGAGAGGCGGTACGAGAGGCTGCGCAAGATCGGGGCGCTGGATGCCGGTGTTCTCGCAGCCAGGACGGCCGACTCGCGAGACCGGATCAAGGTGGCGATCGGGACGGTAAGACGCAAGAGCGATGTTATGCCGGCCGAAGTTTGATCGGCCGGGGAAAGGACTCCCCTATGGCTATGGTCAGGTGCGGGCAGTGTGGGCGGGAGATTTCCGAGAAGGCGCTCGCATGCCCGGGTTGCGGCGCTGCGGGCGACGGGGCGATGAAGCTGTTTGAGTATCGCAGTAAGCGGACAATGCGCGGCATACCGCTGATCCACGTCGTCTGGGGGCCCGGCCTGAATTGGCAAACGGGCAAGCCGCGTGTCGCGAAGGGGATTATTGCTGTCGGGCCGATCGCGGTGGGGGTGCTGGCATTCGGGGGTCTGGCATTCGGGGCCGTTTGTTTTGGCGGTCTGGCTCTTGGTCTGGCAGCGCTGGGCGGGGCCGCCATTGGCCTGGGCTTCGCCGGCGGGGGGATGGCGGTGGCCTTCGTGGCTGTTGGCGGGTGCGCCGTGGGCTACTATGCCATCGGCGGGGCTGCATTCGGGATGCACGTCCTCAGTGGCAGCCACCAGGATGCGACGCTGATGGACTTCTTCAAGCGCCTTTCGGGGGGGTAGGCCGCAAGACATTGCCGGCATCGGAGAGTCCCGGCGTTTTTTTTCAGGATTTTGCATATTTTTCTTGCACGGCGGCCGCCAATAGCATATACTAAAGGTTTCTCGCTATTCTGAGGGAAGTGGGCAGTTCTCACTCACCTGCTATCGGAGTCGCTGGGCGATTGCGCTGCGGCTGGACCGTGTAATGGCGAGAGGTATATAGGGCCGTCTGGAATCCGCCCGGCTCGGCGCGCAAAGAGGTTTTTTCTCACTGTTTTGGTATCAAGAAGCGATGGAAAAGATCAGCAGAATCAGGAACATTGGAATCTCAGCACACATAGATTCCGGAAAGACAACGCTCAGCGAGCGTATACTCTACTATGCCGGCCGCATTCACCGTATGCAGGAGGTCCACGGCGGCGACGGCGGCGCGACCATGGATTACATGGATCTCGAGCGCGAGCGGGGCATAACCATCACGTCGGCCGCCACGCAGGTCAACTGGAAGGGCAGCAGCATCAATCTCATCGACACGCCCGGCCACGTCGACTTCACCGTGGAGGTGGAGCGATCTCTGCGTGTTCTCGACGGGGCCGTCATGGTGTTGTGTTCCGTAGGCGGCGTACAGAGCCAGTCCATCACCGTGGACCGGCAGATGAAGCGATACCGCGTCCCGCGGATCGCCTTCATCAACAAGATGGATCGCGTCGGGGCCGACCCGGAACTCGTGCGGCGCGACATGCGGCAGAAGCTGGGTCTGAACGTCGTGCCGATCCAATTGAACATGGGCGCCGGCGAGAGCTTCACCGGGGTCATCGACCTGATTACGATGGAGGCCGTCACCTTTGAGGGTGACAGCGGCCAGACCGTCGTTCGCCGGGCGATTCCCGCGGAACACAAGGACGCGGCGCACAAGACAAGGGGGGAAATGCTGGATGCACTGTGCATGTTCAACGACGAGATGATGCAGCGGCTTCTTGAGGACCGGCCGGTCGAGCAGGATATGATCCGCCAGACCATCCGGGAGGCGACGATCAACCGCGATATCGTGCCGGTGATGATGGGCGCCGCCTTCCGCAATAAGGGTGTTCAGCCTCTGTTGGATGCTGTCTTTGATTTCCTGCCCAGTCCCTTGGACCGCGCCAGCTTCGCTCTGGATCACGATAACGCCGGCACCGAAGTCCCCCTGGCGGCGGATCCCGATGCTCCGCTGGTGGGTATGGTATTCAAGATCGCGGACGAATCGTTCGGCCAATTGAGCTATGTTCGCGTGTATCAGGGCACGATAGAGAAGGGCGGACAGTATAGAAACGCCCGGACCAACCGCCGACAGCGAGTCGGCCGCATTGTCCGCATGCACGCCAACGACCGGGAGGACATCAGCAAGGCCGGCCCGGGCGACATCATCGCCCTGCTCGGCGTGGACTGCGCCGGCGGCGACACGCTTTGCGGCGACGACGTCAACTACTCGTTGGAAAGCATCTTCATAGCGGACCCCGTGATCAGTCTCTCGATCACGCCGGCCGGATCCGCGGACCAGGACCGCATGGCCAAGGCACTGAGCCGGTTCATGAAAGAGGACCCGACCTTCCGGGTCACGACGGATGCCGAAACCGGCCAGACCGTCATTGCGGGCATGGGGGAGCTGCACCTGGACGTCTATATCGAACGGATGCGGCGAGAATTCAAGGCGCAAGTCACGGTAGGCGTGCCGAACGTCAGCTATCGCGAAGCGCCCACGGTCGAGACGGAATTCAACTACCGCCACAAGAAACAGACCGGCGGATCCGGCCAGTATGCGCACGTCATAGGCAGGTTGATCCCCCTGTCCCAGGACGCCCAGTTCACCTACGAGTTCGAGGACAACATCACCAGCGGGCGAATCCCCGGCGAGTATATCCCGGCGGTCAACAAGGGATTCCAGGCCGCCATGAAGAAGGGCCCTCTGGCGGGCTACGAGGTGGTCGGGTGCAAGATGTGCCTGGACGACGGGTCGTTCCACTCGGTCGACTCGAGCGAGATGGCGTTTCGTATTGCCGCCAAAGACGCCTTCCTTGAGGCATTTCAGAGGTCGCGGCCGTGCCTGCTGGAGCCGATCATGCTGGTCGAGGTAGAGGTGCCCGGCGAATTTCAGGGGGCGGTCGTCGGCGATCTCAACTCCCGGCGGGGCATGGTCTTGGGCGTCGAGGCCCGGGGGATGCACGCCGTCATTCGCGCCGAGGTGCCGCTGGCCAATATGTTTGGCTATGCGACGGTGGTTCGCGGCCTGACCCGCGGAATGGGAACCTTCTCCATGGAAATGGCTCGCTACGGACGGCTCCCGGAGAAGCTCGCCGAGGAAATCCTCTGCCGTCGCAGGCAAAACAACCGGCAGCCTCTTCGAAAGTAGCCTTTCTCACCCGGCCGGTCCTTGGAAACCACCTATCCGGCGGGCCAGGGGCGTCTTTTTGTCTTGACGCGAACGGGCGGAAGACGCTATCATACTCGTGAAAGGACTCCACCGACGGCGAAGGGATGCTTACAAGGACTGACTCCCGCCGGGTCTTACGCTGCGGCGAACCGGCTTGTATCATGGCGAGGAGCGACAAAGATGAAGTTACTCATCGGCATGGCTGCCTTATTCGTGTCGGCGGCGGTCTGTGCCGGCCCATCGCCTGCAGCACCACTGGAGGAAGCGATAGAGGAAGGTGCCCCGTCGTATTCCATGCAACGCTGGATGGACGATCTCTATCGGCGCACTGAGGTCCATTATGCACGCCGCCTGCTCGAACTGGAGCACCGCGTCCTGGCCGATATCGTCGTTCTGGACGCCCTGGCCACTGTCGATCATCCCGGCTTGCGGATGCGGAATGTATTGGCCCACGGCGAGCTTGACGCCGACGATTACGGTATGGGTTCGCGGCTTAACGAATACGTCTACGAACCGGGGCCATGGTTCCACAAGGCTGTCGGGGGGCCGGCTATCCTGGAGCAGATGCGGCTCGCTCCGGCGCGGCGTGCGGCGGTCAGACTTGGCATCGCCCGAGAGCGGGCCGGTATCCTGGCCCGCGCGCAGTACGAGGCCGTATGCATCGAGCAACTGCGCGATTATGTTCTGAATGTGCAGTTGCCGCGGATTGAATCTGCCTTGTCCGGCGGCGGGGATGATCAGGTCCCGGTTCAGCCCGGTATGGTGCGGGGCATCATCCATGCTCCTAACGCAGCCGTCGCCCTCGTCGGCGACGCCATCGTCCGCCAGGGTGGAAGACTGGGCGAGGTGGCGATTGCGAGTATCCACCCGGATCGGGTTGAGTTCAGGAAGGCCGATTCAGTCTGGACGCAGGGAATCGGTGAGCCGCCCAGTCGTTGGTAGGGACAAGAACGCGGCAAATCCATCGTCCGTCAAGAGTCTTGACGTCATAAGCTCATAACCGCCCGCCAAGGGATGGCTCGCATCGCGGTAGAGGTCGCTTGGCAGGACTTGCGCGACGTGAAATGCGATGCCCTCGGCCTCCAGCCATCGGACGAACGCCTCCTTCATGCCCGCGCAACGTGCGACGCTCTCGCCTTCGAGCATGTGCTCATTGAATGGCCCGACCACAACAAACAGGGTATTTCCGCGGGCCCGAAGCAGGGATACCGCCTCCTTGAAGAACCGCCATTGCACGGACGACGCGATATCCACAAACGGCACGTCCCGCCGCGTCATGCCCATCTCGTGCCAAGCCTTGCCCTGTTCAGGTTCAATCGGCCGGTCGGACGACTGCTGACCACGAAGCGGACACGCATAGGGGTGTTCCAAGGTCCACCGGGCCAGGTCCAGGCCGCCGTATCGCGAGATCTTCACGTGCGAGGCAAAACTCATTGGGCCGATGTACCGGGCCATGACCGCGGACGTCCGTTCGTTGAACGACGCCCGGTAACAGGCCAGCGAGCCGAACGCCTGCGGGGTCAGACGCGCGTGGTGAAACGACGTCTCCTTCTGAGTCTGAAGATCCTGCTGCGGCGAACTCATCCACAATGGGTTCAGGTGCAGCAGTACAGGTCTGCGGCGGATCGCCTTCCCGTAGTGCCGCAGCAGACCCGCCATAGCCGCCGGGTGCAGGCCATCGACTCCCAGATTCGCAAAACGGACACCCTCAACGCCGGAATTGAGGTAATGACTCAGGGTCTGATCGTCAGCCACGTAGTAGCCGCGAATCGCCGAATCCCCGACCACGAGGCAATCCGCGTGTTCGACGGCCCACCGGCTGTACTGCGCGAATAGCCAGTAATCCTCCGCCTGGGCCGAGCCCATCCGGTAATCCGCTCGCTCGAAGGCCGATGGCCTGGTCAACACCCGCGATCCGACGCCTAGGATAAGCACGAATGCCGCCGCCACGGCCATCCACTGCCGGGCCGTCAGACGCAGAGTGGTCGGCTCTCTGTCAATAACGTTGTCTCTGGGCGATTGCGTCATTGTGATTGGGTCAGAACTTGAGGTAAATGAACGGTTGGCGGCCGGGTGAGACCAGCAGCACCAGATACACGATCATGGCCGTCATCATAGCAACCTTCACGAGGGGCCGCTCAAGC
Organism: Phycisphaerales bacterium UBA2266; assembly: GCA_002347125.1. Classification (GTDB taxonomy): domain Bacteria; phylum Planctomycetota; class Phycisphaerae; order Sedimentisphaerales; family Anaerobacaceae; genus UBA2266. Next base: position 2,619 of record DDXG01000312.1, on the reverse strand, counting down.
ACGGCCCGCATCCGCGATTCACACGCATACTCATACCCCCAGACCGCGGCGATCAGCACAAACGCCAACAAGGGGCACCCGGGGTCTTCCCAGGGGCAGGTCAATATCCTTGTCAGCACCAGCCACGCGTCGCCGATGCTGTCGGCCCGGAAGAACACCCACGCCAGCATTACAAACGCGAACACGATGCCCTGCTTGACGATCGTGGGAACCCGCTCCCGATAGAACGCCGTCCGCTCCATTTCCCGCGTCGCGAACCGCCCGACGGCATGGACCGCCCCCCAGAGAACGAATGTCCACGCCGCCCCATGCCACAGGCCCGACAATACCATTGTGGTGAACATGTTGAGGTACGTCCGCGCCGCGCCCGCGCGGTTGCCCCCCAGGGGGATATAGACATAATCCTTGAACCACGACGAGAGGCTGATGTGCCAGCGTCCCCAGAACTCCCCGAGGCTCGCCGCCAGATACGGACGTCGGAAGTTGACCATCAGGCGAATCCCCATCATCCGCGCGATTCCCCTCGCCATATCGGTGTATCCGCTGAAGTCGAAGTAGATCTGCCATGTGAACAGGAACGTCGCCGCCAGAAGCGCCGACCGTCCGAATTGGCCCGGCGCGGAATACACCTTATCCACATACAACGCCAGGTAATCCGCCAGCGCCATCTTCTTGAACAGTCCCGTCACAAAGAGCGACAGGCCTTCGGCGACATCCCCCCTGGTCGGTCGTGGCGTTCGCTCCAGTTGGGGCAGCAGATTGCGCGCCCGCTCAATCGGCCCGGCCAGGAGCCGTGGGAAGAACGATACGAATACGGCATGGCGCAGCAGGGACCGCTGCCGCTGAGTCTGTCCGCGGTAGCAGTCGATCACATATCCGAGAGACTGGAAGATGTAGAAGCTCAGACCAACCGGCAGCAGCATCGTCGGACGCGATAACTCGAAGCCCGCCCCCGCGGCCGCCAGTGCGGTGTTGATGTTGTCAACGGCGAAGCTGCCGTACTTGAAGAACCCCAACAGACCCAGGTTGTTGACGATGCTGATCGCCAGGCACAACCTGCGTCTGCCCCACCGCGACATGGCCCACAGAACGCCGTAATCGACGACAATCGAGTAACTAATGAGCACCAGGTAGATCGGATCGAACACGGCATAGAATACATACGACGCGGCCAGCAGCCAGACCAGACCCCACCGCGTTCCGCGCAGCAACAGGTGCACCGGATAGACCGCCGCAAAGAACGCCGCGAATGCCCATGTCTGAAAAAGCATCCCGTCCCTGTTCTACTCCATGAGAACTCGAATGTGCGCCTCGACCGACTTGGCCAAGCCCTCCAGATGATACCCGCCCTCCAGTACCGCCACAATCCGGCCTTCGCAGCACCGCTCGGCAAGGTGCTTGACCATCCGGGTCAGGTCCGCAAATCCCTGTTCCGTGACCTTCATGCTGCCGAGCAGGTCGTTTTCGTGTGCATCGAAGCCCGCGGAGATCAGCACGAAATCCGCACCGAACTTTGTGGCGGCCGGGACCAGTTGCTCCTCGAAGGCCTCCCGGTAGGCATCATCCCCGGAGAAGGCCGGCAGCGGAACATTGATCGTCGTGCCCATCCCCTTGCCGGCCCCCCGCTCGCTTGCCGCTCCGCTGCCGGGATAGAACGGGTACTGGTGCGTGCTGAAATACAGCACGGTCGGGTCCTCATAGAACGTCGCCTGTGTGCCGTTGCCGTGATGCACGTCCCAGTCCACGATCAGCACCTTCTCCAGATTATACCTGCGCTGGATGTAGCTGGCGGCGATGGCCACATTGTTGAAGATGCAGAAACCCATGGCGCGGTCGGCCAGGGCGTGGTGGCCCGGCGGCCGGACGGCACAGAACGCATTGCGCACCTCGCCCGACATCACGGCATCGACGGCCGCCAGAGCCCCCCCTGCCGCCATTACGGCCGCCTTGTACGAACCGGCCGAAATCGGCACGTCCATGGTGTCCAGATACCTGGCGCCGCCCTCGGCCGTTTGCCTGGCCCGTTCCATATAGGACGCCGTATGCACCGTTTGAATCCAGTCCGCTTCGGCGGGCCTGACCTCGATGCACTTGAGCTTCCGGTGCAGTCCGGTTATCTTGAGCCGTTCGACAATGGCCGTCAGCCGCTTGGGCCGCTCCGGATGACCCTCCGTGGTCATGTGCTGCAGGTACACATCGTCGTAGACAAAGCTCGTTTCGCCCATCCGATGGCTACTCCTTGGCCTGCGCATCCCCGCCGGCCGGGGCCCGGCGCACACAGCGGAATCCGATGGTGTCATTCGCCAGGCAGGTATCATCCAGCGACGGATCGCTCGCCCGGTAGCTCGCCCGGCAGGCATCGGCACTCGACTTCCACGAGCCGCCTCTGAGCACCCGTTCCTTGCCCGTGGCCGGCCCCCTGGGATTGCGCTCGTCGCCGCGGCCGTAGGAGTCGGCCGCATACCAGTCCTGGCACCACTCGGTGACGTTACCGTGCATATCGTACAGACCCCAGGCATTGGGCTGCTTCTGCCCGACGGTCTGCGTCCTGCCCTGCGAATTGTCCGCAAACCATGCGTATTCGCCGAGCAGCCGCTCATTATTGCCGAAGCTGTACCG
>DDXG01000362.1 GCA_002347125.1 Phycisphaerales bacterium UBA2266 | reverse complement strand
CTTCCCGACTTTTTGGGGGGATGCGCCGGTGGCGAAGATTGGGCAAAGAAATCTCCTTATGTCTGACGATGAAAAGGGAATGGACAATTCCTGTAAATCGTTAGTACATAAGGAGATATATCATGGTCAAGCAGGATGCTTTAATGGAGTCATTATCGTCAAATCTGCATGGATTCCTCAAGCAGATTGGTGCGAATCTGAGGGTTCCCCAGAAGAAGTTCCTCCGGGATGGATTTGTGGGGCTCGTCCGTGCGGGCCATCCGATTGTCTGTCAGATGGGCAGGGAGATACCGAATCAGCGGTCCAGGTACACCAGTCGCGTCAAACGGCTGGACCTTCACCTGACGGCGGAAACGGACTTTGATGAGCGGGTCAAAGAATCACTACCGGTGATATGGCTGCCGCTGGTCACCGAGGATACCCCGTTGATTCTGGATCTGTCGGACCTGGCCAAACCGTTGGCACGCAAGATGGATTACCTGGCCACGGTTCGGGACGGAAGCACGGGCGACCTGGTCAATGGGTACTGGCTGGTGGAAATCTACGCTTCGATTGCCCGGAAGAACCCCTTTCCGATTCTGTTGGAGGCATTCAGCCACGAAGCACCCGATTGTCCGGGGCAAAACCCAATCGTTTTGAACGCTGTGCGTCGAGTCTTCGATCTGACCGATGGCCGCGGCGTGCTGGTCGTTGACCGGGGCGGGGACGCCCGCGTGTTCCTGGACGACTGGCTGGATCACGCCTATCGCTTCGTGGTCCGATTGCGTGGGGACCGCCATTTTATGCAGTTTTATGCGGTTTCTGAGCAAGGGCAATGGATTCCTATCGAAGGGCGAGACCTGGCCGAGCGGACGCCGACCCCGCATCGGTGGTCCCGCGTGGTCAAGTCCAAGGGTCGAGAAGTGCTGAGAATCTCCCGGGTCGGTTGGGTCACGGTGCGTCTGCCCGGACGTACCGATGTATTGACGATGGTCGTTGCCCGAAGTCCCGGCAACGATGTGCCGTTTATGCTGCTGACGACCCTCCCGGTCCAGACGCCTGCCGATGCCAAACGGGTCTTGAGGTATTACATCCGACGCTGGGAATGCGAGGAGGGGATTCAATTCCTCAAAGAACAGGTGAACCTGGAAGCGATCCGCACGTTTCGCTGGACGGCCATCTGCCGTTTGATCTTACTGGCGATGCTGGTCATGTTGTATTTGGCGCGGTTGTGGGAAAACCACCTGACCTTAGCCGAACGGCTTATCGACTACGCTCAGGTCCTTCCCCACCAGGTGGATTTCATGTTCTACCGCCTTCTGACGGGTCTGATGCACGTCCTCAATGCCTGTTTCTACTTGCGGAAGGACTTGCTATGAAATCACTTACGAGAATATCGGGAAGTTTGAACTTTCACACTCCCCGGACTGTAACCGGCTCCAATAGCCCTGCGCTGTCGGCCGCACGGCAAATGAGCCGCGAACCGCATCGGGGCCGTGTCGCCGTGTTTTTCACGAATTTTCCGTTGACGTGCTTCAACCGAGGGCTATATTAGGCGGCTCAGACTTGGAATGCCCCCATCGTCTAGTGGCCTAGGATATCAGGTTCTCATCCTGGAGACAGGGGTTCGACTCCCCTTGGGGGTATTCTTTATGCGCTCACACAGCGGTTGGCTGTCTTGAGGTGGACTCGATGCTCAATCAGGCGGACCAGGACGAGCACTACATGCGTCTTGCGATCGAGGCGGCCCGGATCGCCGAGGACAACGGCGATGTTCCGATCGGCGCGGTCATCGTGCACGAGGGGCAGGTCATCGGTCGGGCCTATAACGAGCGCGAGCAACTGCAAGACCCGACGGCGCACGCCGAGATCGTGGCCTTGACGCAGGCGGCGGCGTTCGTGGAGAGTTGGCGGTTGCACGGCTGTACGGTTTATGTTACCCTTGAACCGTGTCCGATGTGCGCCGGGGCGCTGGTGCTGGCGCGTGTGGATCGGCTGGTTTATGGCTGTGCGGACCCCAAGACCGGGGCATGCGGCAGTCTGTATAACATCGTGCAGGATGAAAGGTTGAATCACCGGCTGGAGGTAGCGGCCGGGGTGCTCGAAGCCGAGTGCAGGGCCCAGTTGCAGGGCTTCTTCGAGCGTCGAAGACTTGAAAGAAAGGGGCCCTCCGAGGATTAGCAATCCGGTGGAGCGTCTTGGTCTGTTGGAGAGGTGTCCGAGTGGCTTAAGGAGCGGCCTTGGAAAGGCCGTGTAGGGCTTGTCTCTACCGCAGGTTCGAATCCTGTCCTCTCCGTTTTTCCCCCCGTCAGAACTGCGCCGTGGTGCGGTCTTGCGCGAGTGCCTCGCCGTGGGCTGAGTCCAGGAGCGATTGGAGGTCGCGCCGGGGGTATTGCCAAGCCTTGCGGACGGCCTGGGTGGTTCGATCCAGCAGGGTCCGGTAGTCCGGGTCGTCCCTGTCGGCGTATGTCGGGCTTGAGCATGGGCGGGCAGCACCCCCGCCGGCCAGCGGCGCCGCCAGAAAGCGAGAGTGTGCGGGTTGGTGGATATCGACCCAGTCAAGGCGAGAGATGTCATCCGGCTTATGGCATGACGCACAGCGTTTTGTGTGGACGGCGGTCACGGCCGTCTGCAGGTCGGCATCGGCGGGCAGCGAGTAGGCCGGCGGCGACTGACGCTTGTTCACGAAACGGTCGTGATACGGGGCGTTGCCGTCGATCCAGGTAACCAGGCGGATCCACTGGTTGGTGTTGAGCCTGGCCCGCTTGGCGCAGGGGCCGCTCCGCAGCACCTCGATCAGCCTGCTTTTGTGCGAGCCGAACTGATACGGCTGGGTAATGGCCGCGTCGCCCTGGACGGGAGACCACGAAACCAGGTTGTGGGCGACGATAGTCTCGTAAGCCCGATTGGCGCCGTAACCGGCGATGTAATCCGCGTGGCCGGGGCCCTGGCGCGGGCCGGGAGTCAGACCGCCGGACAGGTCCAGGTCGGCCGCGGGTCTAAGGCCGCCATGACAGGCCGCGCAATGCTGGTCGAGGATGGGCTGAATATCCCGCAGAAAGCTGACAGGTCGGTCGCCCCAGGGAGGCGGGACCGGGTCAGAAGGGCCTCGTTGGAGGGCCTTGGCGACAGTCCGCACGAGCGGGGCTTGCTCGCGTGTTTCGTGGCAACCGACACAACCTCGCACCTCCCCGGGCTGAAGGCTGATAAACGACCTCATGCGGCGGATTTCCATGTGGTTCTCGTCGAGAAGCTGGAAATACACCGGCGTATCGGCGGGGATTCGGAAGTACGCGCTGCCATCGGACTCCAGCGGCACGGTCCCGAGGATGCGGACGGGGGTCCAGTTGTTGGGGTAGGCCTTCTCCGTGTATCGCCAGCCGCCGTTGGTGTTGTCGTAAGGCCATTGCAGACGCCGGGCGATTCGCAGGTAGCGGGCATGGCCGGGCTCCAGACCGGGGACCCCGGATGCCGCGTCCACGACGACGCAGGTGGCGTGTGCATCGGTGCGGTCGGTCAGGTCCGGTACGACCGGCGGAATGGGGCGGGCTTTCAGTGGAATAGGAGTGAAACAGGAGATGGCCGGGTCGCGGTAGATTAACTCCTTTGTGCCGAATACGTCGATCAGGTACAGGCCATAGCCGTTGGGCTCGGTCTGTTCGGGGCTGTAGGAGTAGGCGGCGAGCATGTACTTTTCGGACAGGGCCCACGGCGTTGAATAGAAGCCGCCGGAATCATGGACGCCGCCGGTCGGCGCAGGCACGCCCGACATGCCGCCTTCCGGGGGCCGCACGCCGGGTGTGACGATTTCGATGCCGCCGGGGTTGTTGAGCCCGGTCGTGGGCGTGATCAGGACGACGGGCCCGGCGGCCAGCGTATGGTGGCCGGCGGCGACGGCGATCAAGCGGTTTACGTTGGGGACCGACCGTATGTCTTCCAGGGCCCAGGGGTCATTGAAGTGCTGTTTGAAGACGGCATCAGCAAAGGTTCCATCGGGGTGGATGGTCCAGATCGACTGGATGTTGGCCCAGCCTCGTTCCTGATACTCCCATCGCGTGTAGGTGATGGCCCCGTTATCCAGCGTGTGGGGCAGGTAGTCGCCGTCCTTGGAGACGCTCAGCCAGCGGATGCCCGAACCGTCGGGCTTGCAGGAGAACAGGTTGCAGGAGGTCTCGTCCTTGTCGTATTCGTTGCATTGAAGCGACGCCCCGCAGCGTTCGGAGACGAAGATGATGTCGCCGTTGGGGGCATAGGTTGGGTCCAGGTCGCTCCACCGGCCGTCGGTGATCTGCCGCAGCCCCCCGCCATCGACGCCGACCTCGAAGATGTGGATGGGCTCGACGCTACGGCGCAGGTCATAGTTGGCCAGGCGATCCTTCCAGCCCTGCGGCGGCTGGTCGCTGTCCGCCCGGGCATAGCCGAAGACCACGCGGTCTGCTTCAAACCACAGGTCCAGCCCGTGCACGTGCCCCGGCCCGAGCCTGCCGTTGAGGATGGTGCGGACGGCCGGCTCCATCGCGGGCCCGCGACCGGTCATTATGCAGATATCGCCGCCCGGACGGCTCGTCCAGGGCATGTGGTTGAGGCAGACATCGGGGTACGTCTCTTGGGTAAACCGCTTGACGAAGAGCAACTCGGCGAAATCGAGCAGCGGATTGCCGAAGGCCAGAGCGCGTATGAAACGCCGGGTACGCAGATACAGGTCACGCTGAGCTTCGTCGGACGGCTGCGGGGGCAGAGACTCAAACTCCTGTCGGAGCCTGCCGAGGGCGAGTTCGCAGGCTGCTGTGTCGACGTCCATCTCCCGCAGGTCGGCCGCCAGCAGCCGGGCGCGGGCAAGATAGTGGGCGGTGGGCCAGACAAATGCCTGTGTGGACTCGACTCGGCCTTTGGCGGTGGACCAGATGCTCGTGCTGCTCTGATCGGCAGGACGGTTGAGGGCGAGGTTGCGGTCCGGCTCGGCCGGGCCGTAGACCTCCACCTCATCCAGGTGGAAGAAAATGGGGGTTGGGCTGGGAATCTGCAACCTTATGTAACGGGCCCGCAGGGGCGGGTCGAACGCCACACGCAGCGGCCCCGGGTCGGCAACGCCCCCGAAGAAGACGCCCTTGTTGTCGTGGACCAGACGCCAGGAGACGCCGTCGTCGCCGGCGAGGATATGCAGGTTGTCCGCATTGTGCAGGCCCGGCTGATAGTCAAGGCGGTTGTAGACGACGATCCGCGCGATTTCGGGTCGATCCGAGCCTAAGTCCACCTGCCACCAGGGGTTAGGCTCATGGCCACAGTGGAAGGCGTACAGGCCGTTCTTGACGCCGTCGACGGCGCCGCAGGCGTCTTCGAATGTCTGCGGCGGTCTGGGCGGCTCCTTGAAGGCGCGGGCCTGGGCAATGTAGTCGGCGTCAATGAGGGCCCATTCGCTGGAAGCCGATGCCGCCCAAGACCCGGCCGACAACACGAGAACACAGACTGCCGCGATGGCTGCAAGCCTCCGGCTACCGCACAACCGAACGGAATGAACAGGTCTTGTGGCCATTTCGGTTCGATCATACCATAGGCCGGTCGGATGGCAATGGTCATCGCTTGGGCCGGCAGGTGGGTGTTCCAAGGGGTTTCTGTGCGACTTGGGCCAAAAGTGTTACCGGGACGGGCCATGGTTATACTTACTGCAATGTCAGGGTCGTCCGAGGGCGCGCTCTGCGCCGTCGGGCCCGGATGCGGGGCGTGTCCGCAGGGGCCGCCACTTTGTCGGTAGGATGTAGGTCTTTGTCAATGAAAGGAGTACTGTGATGCACAGGAAAGTAGCGGTCTGGGCGTTGGTGTTTGCAGCGGCGGCGGGTGCGGTTGGCTACGCGGCTATGGGCGGTCGCGACGGCATGAGGGGTGGGCAGAGGGGCGGTCCCGGAGGTATGGGTGGTCCGGGCGGGATGGGCACTATGGCGGGCGACTTCATGAGGACCGAGCCCCTTGCCAAGGACGATGCGGAGGCCAAGATCCTTGAGATGCTTGACGTGATGGACCGCACGGG
>DDXG01000158.1 GCA_002347125.1 Phycisphaerales bacterium UBA2266 | reverse complement strand
GTCCGCATCGACATGAGCGAATTCATGGAGCAGCACTCCGTCGCCCGGCTCATCGGCGCCCCGCCCGGCTACATCGGCTACGAAGAAGGCGGCCGACTCACCGAGGCCGTCCGCCGCAAACCCTACAGCGTCATCCTCCTCGATGAGGTCGAAAAAGCCCATCCCGACGTCTTCAACATCATGCTCCAGGTCTTCGATGACGGCCGACTCACCGACGGCAAGGGCCGCACCGTCAACTTCACCAACACCGTCATCATCATGACCAGCAACATCGCCGGCCGCGAAATCCAGCAGCTCACCGAGCAGTCCGGCGCCGAATGGGAGATCGAGGCCCACGTCAAGGACGCCCTCAAACAGATCTTCAAGCCCGAATTCCTCAACCGCATCGACGAGGTCGTCATCTTCCATACCCTCAGCCGCGACCACCTGCGTCGGATCGTCGATATCCAGCTTTCCGACCTCGCCCGCCGACTCGCCGAACAGAAAATCACCCTCGAGTTCACCGACGCCGCCCGACAGCAGATCATGGACGAGGGCTACGACCCCACCTACGGCGCCAGACCCCTCAAGCGCGCCATCCAACAACGCATCGAGAATCCCCTTGCCGTCCACATCCTCGAAGGCGGCTTCTCCCCAGGTGACACCGTCCACATCGACGCCGCCCAAAAAACCTTCACCTTCACCAAGGAGCTTATGTAAGTCCGTGCTCGGATGTCTGGGGCCACAGATTTCACAGATTGCACAGATGAAGGCTGGACACGCCAATGGCTGTCATGAAACTGTGCAATCTGTGAAATCTGTGGCTAAAAAACTAATCAAAAATCGTTATTGTCCCCACTCCAGCCCCATCAGGCTCAAATCCTTCAAATCCACCACGCCGTCGCGATTGACATCGGCCGTCTGAGGCGTCTTGTCGCTGAGCCACCGCATCACGAGCCGCGCAATATCCGGCCACCCCGTCACGTCATCCCCGTCCAGGTCCGTTGCACGGCCCGCCTGCGACAGCGACATGCTCGCCTGACCCGTCCCACCGAACGCCCCCATGTTGATTCGCTTGCCGTGCGGCCACAACTCCGCCGTCCAATCCGAATTTGGGTCCCCCGCGTCGATACACGGGCTGGTCACCGCGTCGGTCGTCCATCGCCCCTCGTCCGCCAACCACCTTCCCGCCTGGCTTTTCAAGTGATAGTCGCGCCCCGCCGCGTCCGCGAACAGCGGGTCCGCATCGATATTGCCCGGCCCCCAGTCCACCGTCGAATTCGCCGACACCGACATCCGGCCCTGCCCGCCGATGATATCGCTGTACCGCACCGCCAGGTGCGAGCCGCGGTCCCCCGTATAGGGACTGTCCTGCAACTCGAACGACGTCGTGCAATTCCATACGATGCCGTTGACCATCGTCGCCCGGCCGCTGCCCGGATACAGACAATACTCCGGCCCCCACCGCCCCGTATGATCGAAGAACCGCACCCCGCGCCCGCAGTTGACGATGGTATTGTTCACCAGCAACGCATCGCACTGGTTCTGCACCGCGATCCCGGCGCTGCTGCAGTTGAAAATGACGTTGTTGATCAGGACGGGATAGCACTTGTCCCGCAGCACGACCCCGTGATCGTCGCAGCCGCCGATGATGTTCCCGATGATGACCGCCGAGCACCGCGTCGGATTGATCATATCGTCGTGATTCGGATTGAGCAGCAGGTTGTTGCGAATCAGCGGCGGCGGCGTACTCTCACCGTACAGGTCGATATCGTCGTTGTCCCCGTGATGGTCCGTGAAATAGCACCCCTCCACCAGCACATACGAATACCGCGTATGAATCCCCTGCCCGATGGAGATGAACTCGCAGTCCCAAATATGCGCCGTCGCATCCCCCGGATGGTCCGGATCATCCGAAATAATCGCAATCGCGTCCCCTTCCCCGCCCGCGCTCGGCAGATTCTGAAACACGCACCCCTCCATATCCACATGACAGGCCACCGCGACAACCGCCTCCGTATAATTCCGCGACGGCGGGATACGGTTCGGATCGCACTGCGCCTGTCCATAGTCCGGATAATACACCTTGTGGTCGCCCGCGCTGTCGGCGTACTCAATCGTGCAGTGCCGCAGCATGCTGTCGGCGGCCCCGACGAACAGAATCTGTTTCCAGGTCGTCCCGGCCGCCGACCGCGTAAACCGTATCGGCGCACCGGCCGTGCCTTCCGCCAGCAACCGCCCCTCGACGCGAATTCGGGCCCCCTGGTCCATCGAGACCACCGTCCCGGGCTCGATCCGCAGCGTCGCGCCCGGCCGCACGATCACCGTCCCCTCGTTCAGATACGCCCCGCTCCAGGTCGTATCGGCCGTCAATTCCACCACCACCGGCCCGGCCGTCCACCGAAGCGCCGGCTTGAGCGAGAAATCCGTGCTGCCGGTCGACTGGTTGTGCCCCTCAACCGCCAGCACGTTCAGCCCCGGACCGAACACATCGGCGGCGAGCCCCAACTCGATAACAACCGGCGTGCCCGCCTCATGCGAAGACGCCGTACTTAGGTACGTCGCCGGATCATCCGCCACCCCCCGCCGCGCAACCTCATCCCCATTGATATACGCCACAAACCCATCGTCGTAGTCCACCACCAACTGCACGGTCGCGTTGCCCGGCACCGGATCGGCCGTAAAGGTCTTGCGGATATAGACCGTCAGGTAGTTATCCTCCATATCCGTCAACACCGTCGCATCATCGCCGTCGCCGTACCCGAACCCGCTCGGCCCGGTCTCCCACGCTGAATCATCGAAATCCACCGCCCGCCACGCATCCCCCGGCTCGCTCGGCGCCGTTTTACCCCGAAAGAACCGCCACTGGTCCCCAAACGAGATCAAATCCGCCCCCCAGGCCCCCTCGCACAGCACCGCCACCAGACCCCCCAGAACCAACAATCCAACACCCAAACGCCTCATAAAGAAGCCTCCAGTCATCCACCCATCATGCCAGACAAACCTTGCCATGCCAGACAGGTCTTGTCATGCTGAGTCCCGGCGCGCCGGGAAAGCATCTGGCCCTCGAACCGGACCAGACACCCATTGCGGGCCCGGCAGCAGTACCACACTACCGCACCCACGGACGTCATTATACCACATCCAGACCCAATCCGTACCCCCGAATCCACCCCTCTACCGCCGCCTCCCCTTACCGCCCGCAGCACAACCATCCCCCCGTATGACGGGCATTCCCGTAGCACGGCGTCCCACGGGTGCATCAAACACCCTACCTCCGTGTCGAGGGCATCTTGCCCTCGCGTGTCGCGGGCGTCCCGCCCGTGCGTAGCACGTCCCGGCGCGCCGGGACTGCCCGTGCATCAAACACCCAACCCCCGTGCCGAGGGCGTCTCGCCCTTGCGTATCGCGGCCATCCCCCCCGTAGCACGGGCATCTTGCCCGTGCATCCCGTATCGCGGCCACCCCGCCGTAGCACGGGCATCTTGCCCGTCCATCCCGCATCGTGGGCATCCCCCCCGCGTATCAAACACCCAACCAGCTGCCGAACCCGGAGGGGTCCGGTACATTTTTTGCGAACACCCGCCGCAATCCTCACTCCTCACCACGCCCCCCTCACCCACAACCCAAAAACTGTACCGGACCCCTTTAATTCCCCGCAACCGCTATCACGTGCACCCCGCCAACCCAACGCACCCGAACGGTCCAACCGGTCCAACCGGTCCGACAGGTCCGAGGGGTACGACAGGTCCGACAGCCCGAGCGCCAACCGCCCATCCCGATCCCTGCTACCAGTCCCTCAACCACCCCGCCCACGCGATCCCCGCCCGCCAACGGGGTCCGGTACATTTTTTACGAACACCCACCACAATCCCCACCCGTCGCCACGCCCCCGCCACCCAGACCCCAAAAAATGTACCGGACCCCTTTAATTCACCTAAAACTAGCTGACCCCTGCTGTCGGGCGGGTTTTTCCGAGTTGGCCGTTCTATGGAGCGGAGCGTGTTCCCGGAACACCCACCAACTGCATCAGCATCCGGGCATCACGCTATTGGGCCAGTCGCCACAGAAGATATGCGGCAAACACAATGAGCCCCAGCAGGATCAAGAGCAGTCTCCCGACATTCCTGCGTGTACCGGCATCGACCGCGAACGACAGCATAAGGAACAGGAGCAGGCCGCATATGACGTACACCATATGTGCTATACCTCTTCTTGAATCGCAGGCAGCTTGTCGGGTAGCCGATCGAGCTTATGGTCAATTCTCTCCAACAGTTCTATCGCCTGATTGATCTTCCAGTACCAGCATAGAATCTCACGAAAGAGCAGAAAAACACCCAGAAGCACAAGCAGACATATTATAGCTACTTTTACAAAATCCTCCACGAAGGCATCCTTTCATCAAGAGAACCAAACCTTAGAATGGTCAATTGGAGCTGCTTCTACCATATTCGAATATTCGGAAGTATTAGGGAAGTACTGGAAGTATTGGGGACAACCACCACTTCTTATGCAATGAACACCTCTTTTCCTGATTATCCATCGCCATACTTCACACCCAACACGCCGCCCTCAACCATGTTCCTGGCTCAAAGCGATAAGTCCAACGCTTCCAACAACGCTTTTGATGCTACCACGCCGCCCCTGCGCCCGTCAAGCCAAATCCCGCCGGAGGCAGATCCGCGGCCGCAGGCCGCTTCACCCGGCGATCCCGAACCCGCTTCGCGACCAACGACCAGCGACTATCAACCCATCCACCCGTGTGAATCCGTGCGAATCCGTGATTCAACAATCTG
>DDXG01000077.1:9608-13985 GCA_002347125.1 Phycisphaerales bacterium UBA2266 | reverse complement strand
GCTTTGGGCCACTGACAATCCTCAATGAGCTTCTCGATGTGCGCGATGACGTGGCTGATTCGCTCCTGGTCCGTGGCGGTGCGGTAGCTGTCGCACTGGGCACGCAACTGGATCGCTAACTCACGGAATTCACTGTGTGCCGCGATTTCGTCGATAAACTCGCGGGCGCCGTCAAAATCGTGGTTCTGCAGCTTCTCGAATACGGCCTCGCGGAGCGCCTGACGATTGGCGTCTCGAAAGGCGATAGCCTTGGCGGCCTCGCTGAGATGGGTGCTGTGATTGATCTGGGCCAGGCCGGCGCGGCTCTTCTCGAGGGTGTTGATGATCTTGTCGAGCTTGAGGCCGCTCTGGCGCATCATCTCGCCGATGTTNNCTGAGTTCCACGGTCACATAGACGGCCATGATGGCCAGGACGAGCGATACCAGGATCAGGCCCATCGTCAGGACGGTGCCCGTTCCCACGTTTTCAAGCCGGCCGGTGAAGACCAACACCACCAGCAGAACGACTACGACCCCGATCACAATGCCGACACGGGTCTTGTGCCGCCAGATAAAGCTGTCGTCTTGCAGGTTCATAAGCGACCTCACGTCAAAGGACCGCCTGTCCGTCAGGGCATATACTATATGATACGGTTCCGGACGGCTGCTGTCAATGGCCCAGACGAAACAGCCACCGGCCCTGGAGGGCGGTTCTTGGGGCTTGCAGGGCGTGGACCGCGCCTGGTGATACTGCCAGGGCGGTTCGCGACGGTTCGCATCGTGGCAGTTGGGTTGTACGCGGCGGCCTGCTGTAATAAGATAGACGGGTCGATACGGTCGCCGGCGCGTTTTCGGACGTTCCGCCGCCCAGGATGGCCCGTCCGCCGCGCGGACACTTTTTGGAGGCTGCCTCATGACTAGCCGCGAATTCCTGTTGTCCGGCATACTGTGTCTGGCTATCACGCCGCTGGGTTTCGCGGACTGGCCGACATACCGCTATGACAATGCCCGCTCGGGAGCCACGCCGCAGAGCCTGCCGGCGTCGATGCACGTGCAGTGGACCCACACGGCGGGCCACGCCCCGCAGCCCGCCTGGTCGGCGCCGGCGGAGCGGCCGCGAGAGGGTTTCTATCTCAAGCCCCGCGTCCGATTCGACAACGCCTTTCATCCGGTAATCGCCGGCACAATGGTGTACTTCGGCTCATCGGCCGACGACAAGGTCTATGCTCTGGACGCCGCGACGGGCCGGGTCAAGTGGTCGTTCTTCAGCGGCGGGCCGGTCCGCCTGGCCCCGACGCTGAGCGGCGGCCGCCTGTACTTCGGGTCGGACGACGGGTGCGTCTACTGCCTCGACGCCGCCGACGGCAGGGTCCTCTGGCAACGGCGGGCCGGGGGCAACGATGAGAAGCTCATCGGCAACGGGCGAATGATCTCGCGCTGGCCCATCCGCACGGGCGTCCTTGTCGATGGAGATGTGGTCTACTTCGGCGCGGGCGTATTCCCACATGAGAACGTCCATCTCTACGCCGTCAACGCCGCCGACGGTCGCGTCCTGTGGACGAACGACACACTCAGCGAGACCGAGGCCGGCCGCAACGACCTCTCGCCGCAGGGCTATCTGCTGGCCAACAGCACCACGCTGTTCGTCGCCAACGGGCGGGGGCTGCCCGCCGGCTTCGACCGTGGCACGGGCAAGCAGCTCTTCCGCAGGGAGTACGGCTGGCGAGGCGAGCAGGCCGGCGGACTCATCGGCGGAACCTACGCCCTGCTGGCGGATGACCAGATCTACACCGGAACCCAGTACCATCTTGTCGCGCTTGACCAGAAGGAGGGGCGGGTAGGATTCGGCTGGTTTCCGGGAACGAAACTGGCAGTGGTCGGGTCGATGGCCTACATGGCCAGCGGCCGGGAGATTGTGGCCCTGGACCGAACCGCGTATGCCGGGAGCAGTGTCCTGAGGAACAGCCTTGAGTTCAAGATCAAGGGGCTTCGGACCAGCATTCGAAGCGCCAAGGGCGATGAGAAGACCAAGCAGGAGAAAGAGCTTGCCGACCTGGAGGCCCAACTGGCCAAACACACCCAGGAGAACATCCAGCCCACGATCCAGTGGACGACGCCGACGGAGTGCGACAGCGAGTTGATCGTCTGCGAGAACCTCGTTATCGCGGGCGGGCCCGGGAAGGTCGTCGCCCTCGACCGCGGGACGGGCAAGGAGGTCTGGTCCGGCGATGTCGAAGGTGTGGCGGCCGGGCTTGCCCTCGACGGTGGCAGGCTGTTCGTGGCGACGGATATGGGCAGGCTCTATTGTTTCGGTGAATCGGAGGTTGCCACCGTCGTCGAGACCGGGCCGCGACCTGTAGCCGATCCGTACCCGCGGGATGCACACACGGCGGCATACGCGGCCGCGGCCGAGGCCATCGGCATGGAGGCCCCGGTGACGAAGGGCTGGTGTCTGGTGGTCGGGGCCGAGACCGGACGGCTGGCCTGCGAACTGGCGCGTCGGACGCAGTTGAACATCATCGGCGTCGAGCCGGACCCGAACAAGGCGGCCGCGGCGAGGACCGCCCTGGACGCGGCGGGTCTCTACGGCACGCGCGTCGTGATTGACTGTCGGCCTTTGACAGAGCTGTCCTACTCGAACTACTTCGCCGACCTCATCGTCTCGGACACCTTCATGCTCACGGGCCAATGGCCCGGCGCCCCGGAGCAACTGGCCCGCCACGTCAAACCCTGCGGGGGCGCTGTCTGTCTCGGTCGGCCGGCCGGCTTCAAGGGCGATGGGAACATCTACCCCTATATTATGGAACAGTGGTTGCTGAAGATGGGCCTTGGGGCCCCGCGGTCGGCGACGACCAACGGCTGCTGGACGACGCTCGTTCGCGGCAAGCTGCCGGGGTCGGGCCGATGGACCCATCAGTACGCCGAAGCGGGCAATACGGCCTGTGGGGATGAACTGCTGCTGACCGGGGACCTGGGATTACTGTGGTTCGGCGAGCCGGGCCCTGCGCTGATGGTCAATCGGCACGATGCGGCCGCTTCGCCGCTGGCCGTCAATGGGCGGCTTTTCATCCAGGGCGAGAACCTGGTCATGGCGTGCGATTCGTACAACGGGACGGTGCTCTGGCAGCGGCAGATGCCCGGCGCGATGCGGACCCGGCTTAAGATGACTGAATGCAGCAACCTGGCCGCCTCGGATGACAGCTTCTTCGTGGCCGTCGGCGATGCGTGCCTGCGGCTGGACGCGGCGACCGGACGGACGGTGGCGACCTACACAATCCCCGGCAAGCCCAAGGACAACAACGACAAGTGGGCCTACCTGGCCTACTCCGATGGGGCTATCTACGGCAGCCAGGCGTCGGCGGCGGGCGTCTCCAGCGCCGTATTCGCCGTCGATGTCGCCACGGGCAAGGCCCTGTGGCGGCATGAGGGGCAGAACATCATGAACCTGACGCTGGCCGTTGCCGACGGGTGGGTGTTTTTCGTTGACAGCTCCGTCACGCCCCAGCAACGTCAGGCTATCCTTGACCAGGACAAGGCCCGTCTGAAGGCCCTGACCGGCGAGGCCGCCAAGGCCGCGGAGGCACGGCAGAAGCAAGTCGATGTCCGCCTGGCCACCGCACTGGACGCACGCACGGGCTCTCGCGTCTGGTCCGCACCCGTCGACGTGACTGATTGCAGCGAAATCGCCATCGGCGGCGGCAAGCTGACCGCGATGTACCGAGGCGGCGTGCTGGTGCTGTGCGGGGCCAACGCCAACGGGCACTACTGGTCGCAGTTCCTGTCCGGGCAGTTCTCCAGGCGGCGACTGGTGGCGCTATCGGCCGTCGATGGGTCGTTGCTCTGGGCCAGGGACGCCAACTATCGGCATCGCCCGGTCATCGTCGGCGATACAATCGTCGCGGAGCCCTGGGCCTTCGACCTGCGAACCGGTGTGCAGAAGACGCGGGTCCACCCCATTACCGGCGAGCCTGGCCCCTGGCAGGTGTTTCGGCCGGGCCACCACTGCGGGGCCGTCTCGGCCTGTGCGGAGATGCTCTTTATGCGCAGCGGCTCGACGTCCTACTACGACCTGCGTGATGACAGCGGCATTCGGCACTTCGCGGGGCACCGTCTGGGTTGCTGGGTCAACGCCATAGCCGCCGATGGCCTGGCGCTGGCGCCGGAGGCCAGCGCCGGATGCGTGTGTCTATTCCCCATCATGACTACGGTTGTCCTGGAACCGCGGCCGGACCGTGAACACTGGGCCCTCTATTCGGCATCCGGGCCGAGTCGGCCGGTTCGCCAGATCGCCGTCAACCTGGGGGCCCCAGGCGACCGGCGGGCCGAAGATGGGACGCTGTGGCTGTGCTACCCGCGTCCGTCTCTGCCGAGCGACCGGGCCGCCATGGGTATCACCTT
>DDXG01000077.1:4635-9518 GCA_002347125.1 Phycisphaerales bacterium UBA2266 | reverse complement strand
GATATCGAACTCAAGGGCGTGGCGGGCGTACAAACCCCGGTCCTGTGCGGTGTACAGGCTGTTCGCACACAGTAAAGGGCCTTGAAGTGCGTTGTGCGGCCGGTTAGGATACGACTCACGAACGATTCAGCGGCACAGACACACAACTTGCGGCCCAACAAAGGAGCATTCTGATGCAATCCATCAACCGTCGCCAATTCCTGAGAACCTCGGCGGCCGGCCTCGGCGCGGCCCTTATCGCCGGCCGTCTGACCGGCGCGGCTGAGAAACCCGCCACGTATTACGACCCCGTCGAGGTCGTCAGGCTCGGAGCGACGAAGATCAAGATGACGCGCGTGGGCATGGGGACGGGGATGCACGGCGGCGGCCGACAGTCCAACCACACACGCATGGGCTTCGAGAACTTCAATACGCTCATCAAGACCTGCTGGGATCAGGGGATGCGATGGTTCGACGTGGCGGACCTGTATGGTACGCATCCGTTTCTCGCCCGCTCGCTGGCCCAGATGCCCCGCAAGGACTACGTGGTTTCGACGAAGATCTGGTGGCGGTCCGGCAGCCTGCCGGAACATGANNGGGCCTGGACAAGTGCAAGCAGAAAGGCATGATCCGGGCGCACGGCATCTCGTGCCATAGCCTCGAATCGCTGGAGACGGCCGTTACGGAGCCGTGGGTGGACACCGTACACGCGCGGATCAACCCGTTCGGGGCCAAGATGGACGGTCCGACCGAGAAAGTGGAGCCGGTTCTGCGAAAGCTCCACGAGGCGGGCAAGGGCCTGATCGCCATGAAGGTCATAGGGGAAGGGACCTTCGGCAACGATGGCGAGAAGAAGGACCAGTCCATCAAGTACGTCCTGCAGGGCGGCTTCATCGACGCCATCACCATCGGCTTCGAGAAGGTCGAGCACATCGACGACTTCACGTCCCGCGCCCGCAAGGTGCCGGTCGCGGCGACGGCATGACGGAGGCCGCCGAGTCTACATCGGCAACTCGCCCGTGATGCGGCCGAGTGAATCCCTGTGGGCGATCTGGACGCCGTCGACAAGTACGCGCAGCCCCTGGCCCCGTCCGTATCGTTGTCCTGTTCTATCCCAAAGCACGGTCAGCATCCGCCCGTGGTACAGGACGCGGTCGAGGCAGAACCAATCCCAGGTATTCGGGGGAACCAGCGGCCGCACTTCAACTCGGTTATCCGGCCGCGGACGCAGTCCCAACAGGCCCGTGATGATCAGATCGCAGTAGGTCGAGTGATTGTAGTCCTTGCCTCGTTCCTTGCCGCCCTTGCTCTGGGACCAAGCGCCGTCCTTCCACGTCTTGAGCCGCGTCCGGGCGATCCAGTCGCCCGTATAGGGGTTGAGGTTCTCGTCAATCCAGGGCACGAGCCGCCCGTCCTCATGCGTAAGCCGATGGCTTGCGGTGTATATTCTGAGGATATCGAAGTAGTCGGCCTCGCTGACGACATGCGGATTGTAGTTGTTGAGCAGATTGGCCAGGGCGGTAAGGGTAACCGATGTGGCATAAGGCCAACTGGGGCCGTTCCACTGGCATTCATGCCCCTCGTAGGACACACGGAATCCGGGATGCCTCTGCTCGGTCGTGGTCGGGCCGTAAGGGGCGTAGAAGCCCTGCCGGTCCATCAGTTGTTTCCAGGCGTCTTCGTACCCGCGGTCCGGGAGATTGAAGTACCAGGGACTGTAGCCGTGCAGTTCGCGGACATCCACCAGGCGGTCCTTGTCCCTCGGCAGGGTCTTGAAGAATCGGGCCTCGCGGTCCCATAGTCGGGTCTGCACCAGTGCCTTGATCCGCTCGGCCTTCTCCTGGAATTGGCCGGCAATGTCCTGACGACCGGCCAACGATGCAATCTTCGAGATCGCCGCCGCATCCCCATACATGTACGAATTGATGGTCGCCCGCTTGCCGCTGCCGCCGACGGAGACCTCCATCCCGTCCCGGTCGTCGATCTGCCAGAAGAGGCCGTCCGGCTCCAGGCGTTCCTTCTCCCATTGCTCATAGTTGGCGATCAGGTCCGCCAGCAGATCGATCAGGATGTCCCGGCCGCCCGTCACCAGATACCGGGCCCAGAGGGCATCGGCCGCCCAGAAGCTGTAACTGCGCGCCGCCCCGCCGCCGCGAAACCAGAACCGTGCGTAGTCGTCCAGGACCATCGGATTGTGCAGCCAGCGGCCTTCGTAGAAGTGGTGCCCCGCGGCGCAATTGATGGTGTTGTGTTTGCCGGACCAGCCCACCGGCGGCAGGAATTCCGTGATGACAAAACCCTCCGGCGTCTGCTTGATGTGCTTGCGATACGTCCACCAGCGGAAGTAATACGTCCGCTCGATGTCCTTGTCGGGGCACTCGAACAGGGGGATGTTGTCACGCAGGAACGCCCATGCCTGCTCGTTCGGAACATGCTGAGCGTACAATTCCTCGTCGCCGGCGTTGAACCGCTCGACATAGTACCGGAACGAGTCGTGTTGCAGCACCCCTTGACCGGCCGACATGGCGACAGCCAGACCGCAGAGCGGCAGCCACAAGACAACGCATGAGCAAAACGATGGAATCCTGTTCATTGTATAACCTCTGTTGTCACGTTGAATCCATACCCTGCGGTCCGGCGCCGTTCAGTAGCGACGATCGGGCAACGTGCCCGTCGGACCGCTTCTGGCCCGTTGCCATCGTACACGCGGGCCGTCGATATGTGTATCGCCTTCCACTGAGACGTCCTGGGCGATGATGCAATAGTCCCTGGCCGTATCGGACAGGTCTTCCTTGAAGCGGACGTTGTCAAGTACGACGCCTCGCAGGAGGGACTGGAAGTCGCCGTCGTCGAGGCCGCCGTGCCTGTGGGTGATGCGGCAGTGGCGCAGGATGATGCCGGGCGCCTCACCGCAGGCGAACCAGAGGGCCTTGAGCCGGTTGGCGACAATATCGCAATCCTCGAACAGGACATTCGGCCGGGCGTTGTCGTGGTTGATCAGCAGATAGCTGCGATAGACGCCGTACTGCGGGTGCTCGACATCTTCGAAGTGACAGCCCTTGTATCGCGTGGCCAGTTCCGGCCGCTCCGCTGAGCCGTAGCTGTGCACCACCGACCCGTAGAACCGGCAATTCTCGAAGACCATGCCGGGGCGCGTGTTCCACATGGCCCAGTTCGTCGTGCCCCAGAACAGGCAGTCCTCGAAACGGCTGTAGCCGCCGTCGCCGGTGTCGGCCGCCAGCCCGCAACCGCCGTTGTTGACAAATTCGCACCCGACAAGAAGCCCGTCACGGCAGATCGAATCCTCCGCCTCGATATCGACGCCCGCCCCCGGCGCCGAACCGAACCCATCCCGCTGCGTATGGTTGAACCGGCATCGCACGGCCGTCAGCCCCCGCCCGCCGACCCACGAGAGGCCCTGCCTGCCGTTGTACTCGCTGATGACGTTGAGTAGTACGTGCGGGGTGGGCGGGTCGGATTCCTTAAGCCCGGCGAAACCGATCATGATGCCATCCTGCCCGTGGTGGTGCGTGCGAACGTTCTCCACGAGGACGTCGCGGCAGCCGAACAGGTGAATCCCCCCGGCCGCAAGCTGCCAGCCGGTGTCGCCCCACTGCCCGCCCAGGACCAGCCGCCCGCGGTTGCCGTCCAATTCCAGATTCCGCAGAATCACATTCCGCGAGCGGGCAATATCGAACATCACGGCCGCCGATACATGGCAGTCGCGGTCGAGAAAAGGCATGTTCGGCTCGATAGGCTCCCCTCTGTTCTTATCGAACGAACCGTAGTGCAGCCCATCGGCCAGCCGTATCACCGCCCCTTCAGCCCCCTCTATCAGCAGCCCGTTGACATCCCGCACCGCGAAGATCGGCTCCCGCCGATAGTACGGATACGCCCCCTCGTCATGCCCCTGCCGCCCGACAATGTAGATCCCAGCTTCTATCCGTAGCGTTCCCCCGCCGGTCTCCTGGAGCATCCGCGCCGCCTTCTGAAACGCCCCCGTGTCATTCGACGTGCCATCCCCCCGCGCCCCACAGTCGACTTTGAGGTCCACCACCGGCCCGCGGACGCGTATCGTCCGTTTCACAGCCTGAACGTGCGGCACAACGTCCGACCCGATGCAGGCCGCCGCCAGCAAGACGATCAACAGCCGAGGCAGTGCGCCCGCCCCATTGAAGGACGACGTTCGCGCGCATCGGGCCAACGGGTCGGGTTCTCGGAGTGCGCCACGGCCGGGAGTTGCCACTTTCTTGCCTTCTTGCCTTTTATTTCTTCTCAAACAACCCGCCCAGCCCCTTGAGGATGCCGTTGGGGTCTTTGACGGCGTCTTTGATGCCGTCGCCGACGCCGGCCGGGAGTTTGTCACCGAGTTTGTCGCCCAGGGCTTTATCCAGTTCCTCCATCGCGCGGGCCCGCATCGCATCCGGCAGGGCCTTGAGGAAGCTGTCGGTCAGTCCCTTGACATCCAGGACGATCCGCGGGTCACTGGTGGGGCCGACAACGCGGATGTTCGTCTTGAGGTTCTTGAGCACCTTGAGCGCCTCGGTGGTGGCCTCGCCGCCCAGACCCAGCACCCCGTCGCCCACCGACGACGCCTGCATATCATTGACATCGACATCGATGGAGATGTCAATCGCATCCCGCGTCAAGGTCCCCGCGAACGACCCCGAGGCCGCCCCGGAGGCGAATGCGATACCCGCCGAGTCGCTGACGCCCAGCTTGCTCAACTCCACGCCGCTAAAGGAGCCGCGGATCTTGGGCACCGCCTCACCGGAGGTGTAGTCCAGCACGAGGTTGGCCTGCATGGGCGTCTCGTTGCTCTTGATGTCGAAGCGGATGGGCAGCCGCGCCGCGGCCGGCGAATCGTTCAAGTTCGCTGCCTGGATCGTGCTGTTGCCCAGCAC
>DDXG01000077.1:0-4618 GCA_002347125.1 Phycisphaerales bacterium UBA2266 | reverse complement strand
GTCGGTGCGGGCCAGCAGATAGTCCAGATACTTGATGAGGGTCGGTTTCTCAGCTTGCCGGGTCTCGGGCAGCCACTTCTGCACCTTGGCCAGCCATTCCTTGAGCTTGCGGGCGTTCTGGAGGTACTTGTCGATCTGCGCGACATCCTCGACGGTCACCCTGTAATCGCACGGATCGAACGTCCCTTCATTGGCGTCCGGCGGCCGCACGACCTGACCCGGCGACTGCCTGGGCTGGTTGAACTGCATATTCGAGACAACCATCTTGTCCACGACCACGCGGCCGAGCAGCAGGTTGTAGACACTGGCGTCGGCCGAAATCTCGTCAATCGCCACCTGGTTGTTGGCCGGTTGTCGCGCGTCGGTGACCTGGATTCCCTTAGCCGATGCGCTGCCACTGAGGATGCCGAGGCTAAGCGACTCGAGGTTGACCTCGGCGCCGTTGACCGATGTCAGTCTTGCCACCGCGTAGTCTCTTGCCTTGTCGTCCTTGATGGTCATCACCAGCAGAACGCATAGGCCCAGGACAATGATCGCCAGGACGATTCCCGCCTTGCGAACGATCTTCGCCTTGCTCGTAAAGAGCGACTTGGCGTCCTTCGTGCGCTTGCCGACGAGGATTCTGTCGAGTATTCGCACCCAGGTCTTGGAGTACCACTGCTTGAAGCGTTCGGAGTTCTCTTCGAGCCTGAGCAGTTGTTTGCGGAACTGGATCACCAGCAGGGCCAGCAGGAAACCCACCAGGCCGCCAACGACAGGTCCAGCTACAATCCCGCCGGCCACGGCGTACCGGCTCAGGTCCGTGATGCCGATGACGGGAACGGCCGCCAGCAGCCTCAGCAGCGGGGTCAGATAGTCGTGTACGCCGACCCCGATGTGGTAGAGAACGGGCGCCGCGGCGAAACACAGACCCTTGCCTACGGCGAAGGTCATCAAGAACAAACCGATGTGCACGTTCAAAATAAGCACCAGGACGATGATGGCCACGTGCAGGCCGGAGAAGCCCGGAACCAGCCCGAAGGTGAACCCCAGCAATGTGGATATGAAGATGATGACGGGCGAGACGCCCCCGCGGAGGATCGCCAGCCACCGGCGGATAAACTTCGGCAGTATCATGTTGCCCCCTTTTGGAAAGTGCCAGGAGCGCCAGACGCTCCAGAAATCCGTTTCTTTTGTCCGGACCCATTCTTAGCCCTGCCACGGCCTGTGTCCAGCGTAAAATCCCCGTCGGATTGCGTCTGCGCGAGTGCGGCAGGCTATTCTGGCGTATACCTTGCCGAGGTTTTTTTCTGGCTTTCTTGGACTCAGCGCGGCACAATCCCGTATATCGTGCAGCAAGAACACAGAACCTTCAGGGGATTGTTTTGAAAGGAATCGCACATGAGGACTGTTGCAGGGCTGGTTACGTTTGCGGTGTTGATGGTGGCCATAACCGGATTGGCCGGCTGTGGAAAGAGTGGCGGCGGCGGCGCTGCCGGTGTCGATGAAACCAAGGCCATCGACCAGATCAAGGCCGAAGCGGCGAAGATGGATGAGGCCGCCCTGCGAGCCAGCGCCGAGAAGTACCAGAAGGCCCTGGCCGGCAAGCAGGGCGAGCTGGACAAGGTTGTCGCCAGTCTCAAAGACATTCCCGTCACCGAGATGCTGGGAGACAAGGCCAAGACCCTCAAGGACGACATGGCCCGGCTCAGTACGTCCATCACCGCGCTGAGCGAGCGGATGCAGGTGTATGTCGCGGAGTTGAAGAGCAAGGGCGGCGACGTCTCGGCGTTCATGCAGTAGCAGGTCGTTGACACACCAGATGGCCTATCGCAACCCCGCGCGGCATCGCCGGACGGGGTTGTTTGTTGCGCTGATGCGGCGGTCCGAGAATCAGCCGCGGGTATCGGCCACAGGGCGGCGTTGCCGTGGTCGGGCCGTGGAACACGCCGTCGCCCCATGGCTGGGATGACGGCCTTTATAGGGCCGGCCTTTCACCCGGTGCGCTCGGTCGTCAGGCGCGCCGCCGCCGGCTTAAAGCCCGACGGCGAATCAGCCGAATCTAAGGGCAATGATCGACGACACACGACAACGGCGAGTCCGCGCCCTGGTGCGTGAACTGAATCGGCGCCGCAAGAAGCAGGCCCTCAAGGCGGACATCCTGTGCAATGATCTGCTGGCGGCCCAGCGGGCCTTCATCGCGCAGTTGCGGGAGATCGCGTTCGCGGCCGCGTTCTACAAGACCCTGATCGCGCCGTCGGACCTGCACGAGCTGGTGGCGGCCGCCGCCGGGTTGATCCGGCAGCAGTTCCCGGCCTGCGGCGTGGCGTTTTTCCTGCGGGATGAGCATGGCGAACAGGTCTCGGTCTTCGACAGCGACCGGCCGGTCGATCCCATCCGCGACAGCCTGGAAGCCTGCTTGTCCGGGCGGCTGATCGACATGGTCTGCGAGGCGGGCAAACCCTGCACGCTGGATGACCTCCGCGAACTCGGCATGTGCGAGGAGCCCCGTTGGCTCCGGAGCATCTCGGCTGTGGCGGTGCCTCTGTGCCGGCCGCCGGAGCGAATCGGCTTCATCTTCCTCTATGCGCCCCTGGGTCAGCCGCTTGCGGCCCGACAGACGGCCGCCCTGGCGGGCCTTGCCCCCACGTTGGCCAAGGCCATCCAGGCCCTCCAACCCGCTCCCACCTACCCCGACTGACCGGATTGAACGGGTCCGGTACGTTTCTTCAGCTTGCCCCAAGGCCCTCCGTAACTGCGACCCCGTCTACTCCTGCGGCGCAATCCTCACCGCCATCCCGCCCCGCGCCCCCATCGCCGCCTTCAAGATCGTGCGGTCGTCCACCGTCACCCGCTCGATCTGGACGCGCGTCCGCGTCTCGACCGTCGGGTCATCCCTATACACGTGTGCCGTGAACCGCGTCCCCTTGGGCAGAAACCCAAGCGGCACATCCAGCGTCCGCGCCTCGCCGGCATTCATGCACCCGATGTACCACTGCCGGCCGCTTTGCCGCGCAATCACCGCGTATTGCCCAATCGCCGCATGAATCACCCGCGTATCGTCCCAGACGGTCGGCACATGGTCGAAGAACTCCAGTTCCGGCTCATTCCCAATCACGTTCGCCTGACCCCCTGCGCCGCCGACCCGCTGCGGCGAGGCGATTGGCCGGTCGTACCAGTAGAGAAACTGCCACGGACTGTAGAGGCAGACCGCCTTGGCCAACTGATACGCATGGCTGGCGTTCTCGCGGACCCGTGTGTCGTAGTAGCAGATGGTGTTGTCGGCGGCGCCGCAGAGCATTCGCGTGAATAGAATCGTCAACGTCAGACTGTTGGTCGGCTTGGTTTCATCGCCCGCGATGCCTTCCTGTGTCATCAGGTTCGGGTACGTCCGGCTGTAACCCGTCGGCCGGTACTCATCGTGGATATCGACCATCAGCCGGTTCGCGGCCGCCTTGCGGACGGCCTCGTGCAGCCAGCTTGTCCATCGCTGGGAACCGACCTGGACGAATCCGTACTTGACCCCCGAAATACCCCAATCCCGATACAGTGGCAGTATCTCGTCGATCTGCCGCTCGAGGGCGACGCGATTGACGTACAGGATCACGCCGATGCCCTTGTCTTTGGCGTAGGCGATGACCTCATGCAGGTCGAGCGGGCCCTTGGAGCGGGCGGGGTCCACCGTCACCGTCCGGGCGTCGGAATCACCGCTGCCCTCCGGTCCATACCAGCCTGCGTCGTACTCCACGAACTGTAAGCCATGCTCCACGGCGAAATCCACGCACGCCTTGCCCCCGGCCGTCGTCAGCGTTACCTCGCGGATCACCTTGCCCGGCCGAATCCAACTCGTATCCTCGATCGCGCACGGCTCGTTCAGGTTCAGGAACAGGTAGTTGCGCTCCAGCAACTGCCCCGGACTGTCCCCAAGGAGCACCACCCGCCACGGCGTTTCCAGCCTGCCCTCGACCGCCACCTGTCCACTCAGATCACTCGCCAGTGTGTTCTCCCGCCCGCCCGGCCGCAGCTTCATCCGCGCATGGTCCACCAGCGCCGTCTCGCCCACCGCCGCATATAGCCCCTCATCCACCCGCACCGTCAACGGCCGTTCACAGCCCGCCTTGACCTCGCTCAGCCGCACCTTCTGATACTGCCCCTGCGCAGAGTACGTCGCCCAGCACTCCCAATCCCCGCCGAATGCAAACTCCGTCCCCTCCTGTGCAACCGTGTATGCCCCCATCGGCGCTTGGGCGGGAACGGTATACCGCACCGCTGCTCCCTCGTTGTACGCCCGCAGCGTCACAACCATCGTCCGCATCGCCCCGCCGGTCTCCCGCAGCGTTACCGCCCACTCGTTGTAGTCATCCGGAATCTCCGCCCGCTCCCCATAGACGGGCCGCCAAGACCCCCTCTGCTGGCGGCGCTCGCCTCCCGCAATCACCAGGGCCGCCCCCAGCGGCTCGCCATCTTTGATCTGCATCCCCAGCCGCGACGGCTCAATAACCGCCTTGCCCTTATAACTGGCCCGCCAGACCGCGCAGCCCTTGACCCCGTGAAAGTCCGTAACCTCAAACCCCACCACCACATTCCCATCCGGCGAAACCACCTCCGCCGCCCCCAAGCCCCCGCCCAACCCCATAAT
>DDXG01000025.1:10576-12146 GCA_002347125.1 Phycisphaerales bacterium UBA2266 | reverse complement strand
TCCGGGTGGAACTGCACGCCGTAGAACTTCCTGCGGCGGTGGCGCACCGCGGCGTAGGGGCACGTGGGCGTTGTGGCCAGGACCTCGAATCCGGCCGGCAGGCGGCTGACCTGGTCGCCGTGGCTGGCCCAGACAAGCGTCCTGTCGCCGAGTGCGGCGAACAGATCGGTCTTGTCGGTGATGGTCAGATTGGCCCGGCCGTACTCACGGTGTTCGGCGCCCGTCACGACAGCCCCAAGCACCTGGCAGCCGAGCTGCATGCCGTAGCAGATGCCGAGCACCGGCACGCCCAGGTCAAACAGTCCTTCATCGCACCGCGGGGCCCCGGGGGCGTAGACGCTCGCCGGGCCGCCCGATAGGATGATGCCTTTAAGCGGCACGGCCGCCAAGTCAACCGCCGGCACATCCGCCCGGTAAATCCGGCTGAACACATTGTGCTCGCGGACCCGCCGGGCGATGAGCTGGCCGTACTGGCTGCCGAAATCAAGAATGGCTATCGTTTCGTGATCCATATTTCACCGCAGAGAACGCCGAGACCGCAGAGAATCAGTCCTCAAACGCCACGGCCGCGGAGTAGTTCGGGGCCTCCTTCGTAATCTGGATGTCGTGCGGGTGCGACTCGCTGATGGAAGCGGATGTGACACGGACGAAGCGGCCTTTGGCCATCAACTCGGCGATGGTCTTCGTGCCGCAGTATCCCATGCCCGCGCGCAGCCCGCCGACAAGCTGGTAGACGAAGTCGCTGAGCATCCCGCGATACGGAACGCGGCCCTCGACGCCTTCGGGAACGAGTTTGGACCTCTCTTCGGAACTCTTCTGGCCGTAGCGTTCCGCGGAACCCTTGACCATCGCGCCCAGAGAGCCCATGCCGCGGTATTCCTTGAACTGGCGGCCCTTGTAGATGACCAGTTGCCCCGGGCTCTCCTTGAGCCCGGCGAACAGCGATCCGATCATCACGCTCGACGCGCCGGCGGCGACGGCCTTGGTGATGTCGCCGCTCTGGCGGATGCCACCGTCGGCGATCACCGGGATCTTGTGCTTCTTGCCCACCGCGGCGCACTCCATGATGGCCGTGACCTGCGGCACGCCCACCCCGGAGATAACCCGCGTCGTGCAGATGGCGCCGGGGCCGATGCCCACCTTGACGGCGTCGACGCCGGCGGCGATCAGATCCTCGGCGGCCTTCGCCGTGGCGATGTTGCCCGCGATGACGTCAATCTCGTGCTCCTTCTTGATTCGCTTCACGGTCTCAATGACATTCCGCGAATGGCCGTGGGCGGTGTCCACCACGNNATGTCCACATCGGCGGCGATCAGGGCCTCCACCCGTTCGTACTCATGGACGCTGACGGCCGCCCCGACACGAAGCCGACCGCGGCGATCTCGGGCGCTCAACGGATACTGCTGAACCCGGTCGATATCGCGCATCGTAATCAGGCCCGCCAGCTCGCCCTTCTTGTCCACCAGAAGGAGCTTCTCGACCTTATGCCGCTGGAGAATCTCCTTGGCCTGCTCCAGGGTCGTATTGGCCGGGCCTGTCACCAGATTGGTCCGGGTCATGACCGTGCTGA
>DDXG01000025.1:0-10477 GCA_002347125.1 Phycisphaerales bacterium UBA2266 | reverse complement strand
CTTGTGGATGATGCCGATGCCGCCTTCCTGGGCCAGGGCGATCGCCAGGGCCGACTCTGTGACCGTGTCCATCGCGGCCGAGACGACGGGAATGTTCATCTGTATGTGGCGGGTCAGCCACGTACTCGTATCGGCCTGGCTCGGCACGATACTGCTGCCGGCCGGTATCAGCAACACATCATCGAAGGTTATTCCTTCGGCGACGATTTTGTTGGACGCCATAATAATCTCCAAACGCAAGGGGTCGTGTGGCCGGGGTTTTGAAGCGGCCAGTATAATGGCACCTGGCTGGTCGGTCAAACGCATTTTCCGAGCCACCGCAAGGTCTCTGCGGTGGGGAGGCCTTTCCGTGCCTGGCGATGTAAACTATTGTCTTGACGTTACTTATGAGCGCACATCGCCCGGATTTTTGATATGTCGGCGCTAACACCCAGGCCTGCCGCGCGTATCATCGCTGACGGAAAACCGCGTTTGACCGGCCCGTCGCGCCCATTTGTGGCCCGCAGGGTGGTCTTGTGGGTGGACGCACAACTATAAGTGAATACCCGGAGCAATACGGCGTGCCCGAACGCCCGCAGACAGACCTGGTCGAAGCAGCCGCCAATGGCGACCAAAGCAGTTTCACGCTGCTCTGCCGCCGGTACTACCCGGCGCTGGTGGCCATCGCCCACTCGATTATCGCCGATAGCCACCTGGCCGAGGATGCGGCTCAGCAGGCCCTGGCGGCCGCGGCCGTCCGCCTGCCTCAGTTGCGGGAGAAATCGCGTTTCGCCGCCTGGGTCGCCGCGATTTGCCGCAACGAGGCCAGGGATCTGCTGGCCCGCAGGCGGCCGATGCTCAGGATCGACTCGGCCGAGGCCGTCGAAGACGACGATGGACAACGCGATGGCGACGACCGGGTCGAGGCCGTCCGTCAGGCCCTGCGTGCCCTGCCGGACGAGACGCGCGAGGTCGTGTACCTGCGCTACTACCAGGCAATGACATACGAACATATCTCGGCGGTGCTGGGTCTCAGTGAACAGGCCATCAACGGCAGGCTCCGCCGGGCAAAGAAGACAATCGCCGAGCATCTCCGGCGGCAAGGCTATGGCGGTGCACCATGATGAACACAAATGAAGACCCCCAAGACAGACAGATCGACGAGCTGATCGGCAAGGCGATTGGTGCTGGCCGCCCGCGATTCGACGAGGAGGCGTTCGCAACGAGATTCCCTATGGAGTTGGCGACGCTGCGAAGCCGTGCCGGGAGCGGCCGGCACGGCCCAAGGGCTACTGTCCGACCCGCTTTCAGGCATGTGAAGACGATGCTGGCCGCGGCCGCGGCCGTCATTATCGGCGTTACCCTGCTGTTTCTTGCCCGGGGCCCCGAGCAACCCAGCCAGGGCAATTCCCAACCGTATGCGGTGGCCAGCCCCGCAGACCTGACCACGGCGTTGTCGCTTACCATGGCCTACCGCCAGGGAGGATTGGAGGCCCTGGAGGCACAGTGCGACGAGGTCCTGGATCTGCTGGGACCCAGGCCGGCCAGCCTGCCGCTGCATGAACTGTATGACAATGGAAACAGCTAGTCCGACGAGGCAGACCCTGCCCGTCAGGGCCGGCACGCTTGAAAGGAGCCTTCATTATGTTCGCAAGAAGTCAGAAGATTCTACCTGTGGTCGTCCTTGCGTGGTTTGTGGCGGGTCTCTGTCGCTATGGACACGCAGCGGCCCCCGATCCGCAGGACGCCGCCGTGTTGTACTATCAGGCGTTCCTGGTGTATCAGCAGCCGGACGACGCCATGAAGCCAACCGTCAGCGATGTCGCAGGCGGTGAGGCGGCGCCGACGGACGAATTCAGACAGTACATCGCCAAGAACCGCGCCGCCATCGACCTGGCAATAGCTGCAACACGGCTCGATACCTGCTCCTGGGGTGTTCGGTACTCGGAGGGTTTCAATGCCCTGATGCCCCATCTTGCTCAGATTCGCAATCTCGCCCGGCTGGTCATCTGCGATGCCCGTATTATGGCGATGGACGGCAAGGCAGAGCCGGCGCTGGTCCGGTGTCTGGCCGTGCGGAAGATGAGCCGGCATGTCAACGATGAGATTCTCATTTCCTACCTGGTGAGTGTGGCGATGAACTCCATAACGGACAAGGCCATCCTCGATATCGCGGGGTCAGGCCAACTGTCCGCCGCCAAGCTGCGGCAGACCAAAGGCATTCTGGAGTCCATGTCCGGCGGCAAGGACGCCATCCGGCGGGCCATGGCCGTGGAGAAGGACGTCGCACTCAAGAGCATGACGGCGGACCGCATCGGCGAGCTTGTGCAGGCGGGGGGGGCGAGCGGCGCAGAGGATATCCACAAGAAGCTCCAGGAGGCCGGAGGCGAGGAATTCCTGACCCGGTGCCGCAAACACTACAGCGATTTCATAGACGCGATGACTCGGATTATGACGTCGGACATGCCATACGCCGAGGGGTACGCGGCGATGGACAAACTGGTGAAGGACCTGGAAGCCGCAACCGACGAGCCATCGGCGGTGCTGACCCGGCTCCTGGGGGCTTCGATACAGAAGGTCTACTCCATGCAGATGCGGGACCAGGGGCGGGTCAATGCCCACCTGGCGGCGCTGGAGATTCTGGCGGTGACGGCGGAAACAGGTCAGTTGCCGCCGGCCCTGCCGACGGGCCTGCCCAAGGATATCTACAGCGGCAAGGACTTCCTATACGGCAAGACATCTCAGGGCTTCGTACTGACCGCCAACGCCAAGGACCTGGACAAAGACATCGTCCAGAAGTACGAATTCAAGGTCGCCAGATAGAATCTTGGAGAGTCTCCATAGAACACCGGCCGGGCCATTCTGGGCCCGGCTTTTTTATAACTACTTATAGAATAAACACTTACTGCCAAGGATGCCCGGCGGCCGAACCTTGCCGGGGATGGTAAAGCTCCGCTGGAAGACCTTTGACAAGGTCCGTGCCGCTTGGTATGGTCTGGGGATTTTTTGCGCAGGTCCTTTTCGACATACGAACCCAAGACACGAAACACCCGGCGGAATACGAAAGGAAGGAAGTCGCATGCAGCAGGACTACACACGAGTGCTTCAGGACAACATGACGGACGAGCACTATCGACGACTCATGCGGGTGGACAACGCCCGTTTACATAAGTTTGTGGCCGACGGCATTCAACTGTGCAAGCCCAAGTCGGTCTATGTTGTGACCGATTCGCCCGAGGACATCGCCCATGTGCGGCGGATGGCCGTTGAGACCGGCGAAGAAGCCCCTCTGAACATCCAGGGGCACACCGTCCACTTCGACGGCCCGGAAGACCAGGGCCGCGACCGCGAAGTAACCCGCTATCTCGTTCCCAACGACCAGTCGCTCAGCGAAGCGCTCAACCAGGTCGGCCGAGAGGAGGGTCTGGCGGAGGTTCGCGGCCTGCTCGCCGGGGCCATGAAGGGCCGCACGATGATCGTGCGATTCCTGTCGCTCGGACCGGCCGGCTCGGTGTTCACCATCCCCTGCGTGCAACTGACTGATTCCTGGTACGTCGCGCACGCCGAGGACCTGCTTTACCGCACCGCCTACGAGGCCTGTGTCAGGCTCGGGGCCGACGCCCACTTCTTCTGCTTCCTGCATTCCAGCGGCCGGGTCAACGAGCGGATGGTCAGCGTGGATGTGCCCAATAAGCGCATCTACATGGACTATACGCAGGACACCATGTACAGCGTCAATACCCAGTACGCAGGCAATACGGTGGGGCTCAAGAAGCTGGCGCTGCGGCTGGCCATTCGCAAGGCCGACCGCGAGGGCTGGCTGGCCGAACACATGTTCATCTCCGGCGTCCACGGGCCCGGCGGACGCAAGACCTACCTGGCGGGCGCCTTCCCCAGCGCCTGCGGCAAGACCTCCACGGCCATGCTGCCCGGCGAGAAGATCATGGGCGACGACATCGCCTACTTCCGCAAGATCAACGGCGAGTTCCGCGCCGTCAACGCCGAATCCGGCATCTTCGGCATCATTCAGAACGTCACCGCCGAGGACGACCCGGCCATCTGGGATGTGCTCAGCAAGCCCGGGGAGGTGATCTTCTCGAACGTCCTGGTCAAGGACGGAAAGCCCTACTGGCTCGGCATGGGCGTCAAGACGCCGGATGACGGCGTCAACTTCATGGGGCCCTGGCACAAGGGCAAGAAGGACACCGCCGGCAACGAGACCCCGCTGGCCCACAAGAACGCCCGCTATGCCGTGGCGCTGCCGGCGCTGAGCAATTGCGACCCGGAGCTGGATAACCCCAACGGGGTGGTGCTCGGCGGTCTGATCTACGGCGGCCGCGACTCCAGGGCCTATGTGCCGGTCCAGCAGGGCTTCGACTGGGTGCATGGGATTGTCGCCTACGGGGCGTCGCTGGAGACCGAGACCACCTTCGCCACCCTCGGCAAGGAAGGCGTCTCGGAGATCAACCTGATGAGCATCCAGGACTTCCTGTCCATTCCCCTGGCCAGGTACATCCGCAACAACATCGAGTTCACCAGGGACCTCGAGCATCCGCCGCTGGTCTTCGGCGTCAACTACTTCCTGCGCGACGCCCAGGCGGAGTTCGTCAACGGCGTCCGCGATAAGCACGTCTGGGTCAAGTGGATGGAGCTGCGAATCCACGACGATGTGGACGCCATTGCCGCCCCGACCGGCCTGATCCCCAAATACGAGGACCTGGCGCCGCTTTTCAAGAAGGTGCTTGGCAAGGATTACTCAAAGGACGACTACGCCCGGCAGTTCACCATCCGCGTGCGGGAGAACCTGACGAAAATCGACCGGGTCCAGGCCTTCGGCCGCGAGAAGGTCGGCGACGTGCCGGAGGTCTCCGAGGTGCTGGACGCCCAGCGTCGACGCCTGCTGGACCTGCAAAAGAGCAGAGGCGACTACGTCTCGCCCTTTGACCTGGTCTGACGTTATAGGACAGAGTTGTGGTGTTGATCCATGCCGGGGGTCCTCGTGGGCTCCCGGCGTCTTTTGGGGTCTGCCTGTTGGTCAGACCGCCGGTCGCAACGAGTCGCCTCCGGTCCCGTCAGAGAGCAAGCCGTCCGCCGCCGTGCCGGCACTCCACGACCACCCAATGGTTATGGGGCCGGCCATCCGCCGACCGGGCCTGGCCGCCGGCTCATTTCCTGTCAAACAGGCTGGACACAGTCCAGGGATGATTCCTATCGGACGCGCCGGGGGCCATGTTTCGACGTGCCGCGGGTGTTTTCTTATTAACCACCTGGGCGCCTGTGCCGATAACCCCTATGGCTCGTTGATACCGCTTATATGAAAAGGAGATGAATGATGGGAATCCAAAACTGGTCCGAAGATATCATCCTGGTGGACCTGCCTCAGGAGCCTGATATGGGCGAGGAATTGCAGACCGTCACGAGTATCGTCCGTGACCGGGGCGACTGCGACGTTGTGGTCGACTTCAGCAACGTCGATATCGTTACGTCGTCGAGCCTGTCCAAGCTGCTGAAGTTGCGCAAGCTGCTCGGCGACTGCGGACATCGGCTGGTCTTCTGCAGCGTGGCCGCCGCAACGAGGGGGATCTTCAGCGTCACCGGGCTGGACGGCATCTTCGAGGTCGCCGACGACAAGTTCATGGCCCTGGCGGGCCTCCAGATGGTCGGCTGACGGATCAGGGCCGACGGCACACCGTTGACAGACTGTCGGCGTTGTGGTTTACTCGGGCCTGCTGTGGAGCCGGCTACGAAGACCGCCGCCCCATGAACGCGGCGCGCCGGGATTCGTAATCTGCTCGCAGGGTACATGACGAACGGAAGCAAGGACATGGACTCAGAGACTCTGCATCAAATCGAGCAGGTCACAGGGCATACGTTCTCCGATACGAAGCACCTCGAACTGGCCTTGATGCACTCCTCCGCGGTGGACAGCCGCCTCGCCAGCAACGAACGCCTGGAGTTCCTCGGCGATTCCATTCTCGCGGCCGTCGTCTGTGAGCAGTTGTTCCGCCGATTCCGCAAGTACCTCGAAGGCAGCCTGACCAAGGTCAAGAGCATGCTCGTCTCGCGGACGACGTGCGCGGCGGTCTGCCAGGAACTGGGCCTGGATCGTTTTCTGGTGGTCGGCAAGGGCATGACCTCGCGCCGGGCTCTTTCCGGGTCGTTGGCGGCAGGGATGCTGGAGGCCGTCATCGGAGCGGTCTATCTGGACGGCGGTTTCGACGCCGCTCGCGCATTCAT
Source organism: Phycisphaerales bacterium UBA2266 (assembly GCA_002347125.1). Classification (GTDB taxonomy): domain Bacteria; phylum Planctomycetota; class Phycisphaerae; order Sedimentisphaerales; family Anaerobacaceae; genus UBA2266. The sequence continues at coordinate 4,261 of DDXG01000025.1, read as the reverse complement.
CCTGCGGGGCTTCGGCCGGCGTATCACCGACGCCGACGCCGCACGTGCACACGGCAACTTCAAATCCCTGCTCCAGCAATACACCCAGGAGCGGTTCGGCAGCACGCCGGCGTATGTGCTCATGGACGAGAAGGGCCCCGACCACAACAAGTGCTTCGAGTCCAGGGTCGTGATCGATTCGCGGAACTTCACCAGCGCCTGGGGAACCAACAAGAAGGAAGCCGAGCAGAAAGCCGCGTTCAACGCGCTGGTCGACCTGGGAGTGATCGAAGGAAACGCGGACGACCAATGAACCACGCGGATGGTCACGCCGTGATCAGATACGCCGCCGCAAACAGCACCAGCGCCGCCACCAGCATGAACACCACGACAGAGGCAAACAACAGTGCGCATTCCTTGACGAACGGCCCCGGCTCGATCCGCTGGACCTTCGTTGCCTTGTAGACGACCGCAATCGCCACCGTCAGAGGCAGCAACCACAGCATTGATAGTGGACCGTTGCCGATCGCCTCCGGCGCTGTAAAAGTAAGGAGAATGTCGAACGCCGTCATGCCGTCGTCCCCTCCTGTCCCCGCCGCTTCACGTGAGCCAGATAGACCGCGTTGACGATGCACAGCAGGTTCAGCAGGCCCGAGATACTGGTGTAGATCTGTCCGATCTCATTGGGCCGCCCGTAGACCGGGTACTGTCCGCTGCGCGTCAGATGGCCGATGGCCGCGACCGCGGGCGAATTCATGATCTGCCCGGCATACGGCAACTTGCCGTTGACCGGATCAATAACACCGATGGACCCCACCCAGAGACCCGCCAGAAACGTCAAACCAACCGTCACGAAGATCACCGCGGCCCGCGGCCGCTCGCCGATGTACCAATGCCCCGCACCCGGCACGGCCCAGCCGAGCAGCCCCGCGATGAGCAGGTGAGCAAAATGGTTCCCGCCGGTGTCGGAATTCATGCGCCGGGCGCTCCTGTGGCGTTCCCATCGCCGGCCGGAGCCGGCTCATTCGGGGAGGCATCTTCCTCGTCGTCGCTGCTCTTGACCCATTCGAGCCTCATGCGGGTGATGACGTTCTGCGGATTGAAATGCACCGGCGCCAGACTCTGAGAGGCCAGATGGTCGAGACGATAGATCTCCATGATCTTGGACCTGTCGAAGTCCTCCTTCCACAACCGGTCGATACTCAACTTCTCGATGCAGTACCAGGTCATATCCGGCTTGAACTCCATCAAGGCGGGCGTTTCGGGCAGGCTATTGGCGTCGGGCGGGACGAGGGCATAGATGTGGTTCAAGAACTCCCGCTCGATCCTGCGTTCGCGCACAAGGAATTCGCCGGCCGGGTTCGCCTGGTTCTGCGCCTCAATCGCCTGCAAGGCCATGCCGAAGAGCTTGCGCATGTCCGTCAGATTCTGAATGCGGAAGGCGTTGGGATCATCGGCGGCTTTCTTCGCGGTCTCCCCATAGAGGTCGTTGAAGGCCTTGACCGCCGCGGGAAAACCCTCCCGCACGGCCAGGTCCTTGAACTCCTTGGCCCGCTGCTCGGCGACCGGCATCGCGGCCAGTTTCTTGAGGTCCTCGACCACGTCCTTGGACACCACATACGTGTCATTGGCCTCGGCCGCCCCGTTGATCCTGAGCCCGGCGATGCTGAACGACGTGTCCGGCGACGCCGGAACCTCGGCCGGCCGCGCATCGACCACACGCACCATCGCGACAACCTCGCCCAGCATATCGCGGGTCGGTCCGATGTTCTCATAGAGCCTCGTCTGCGACGCCTCGCCGCCGACCGGACCCTCGCCGGCAAGCGCCTTCACCGAGAACACCGCGCGAATCAGAGGCGACGGCGAAGCCGAACCGCTCCGAACATACAGTCGACGGAGATACTCGTCCTCCTGGAATCGCCTCGCGTCCAACAGGCCGGTGACGCCGGCGTGAACAGGAACCTTGTATTTCTCGGTCAGTTGGGCGGCGACCGCCTTATAGTCGCCGGCCTTCTCCTTGAGAACCGCCTCAACGGCCGTCTGCATATCCACGTCCTGCAGGGCGGCCTCGGACAGGTCGCGGGCCGCCGCAAGAATCTCGTCGGCCAGCGTGTTGGTGCGGCTCTGACGCAGGCGGGCCCCAATGATGGCCTCGACCTCGGCAAAGGCGCGGACACGGTCGATCTTCAGCGAGTTCGGATCATTGGGATCACTGGGAACCTTCTGCGTGAACTCGCCAACACTGTCCTGGTAGTAATCTTCCTTGTCCTGCTGCGACGGTTCGGTGATCGCCGCCGAGACATCGTCCATCTTGAGCACGACGTATTCGACCTGCGCTCGGCCGGGCAGCTTATAACCGAAACCGTAGGGATTGCCGTCGCTGACGACCCCCTTGAAGTTGCCCTTGTACGCCTCGAACTGCTGCCCGATAGCCTGCGCCGAGGGCTCATTCTGGTCCTTCATGAAGTGCTCGGCCCGGATTTCAACCAGCGAGATGTCCATGGCCTCCTGCGACGCCGACGCCGAATGCGACAACTCCGACAGCGTCAGGTCTTGCATCGAACAGGTGAATTGCGCGAACTGCACCACCGCCAGCAGGTCCGCGAAGACGCCCAGCACCTGCTGCTCCGACAACTGCGAGCGCTCCATGACGCTCCGCATGTATGGGCCGTACTCCATGGTCCGCTGCGTGACCTGCGGGATGAGCATGGCCACGATGCGTCCGGCCTCCTCCGTGGAGACGGCCACCCCGGCGGCCTCGGCCTCGGCCTTGAGCAACACCCAGAAGACCGTTGCCGGCACACCCCTGTGCTGGTACATATCATACAACTGGCGCTCGCTGATGCGGTATTGGTTCTCGCGGATCAGCCGCTTCAGGTTATTGATCATCTCCGGCGAGGACCGGTCTTCCCCAAACAGCAGTTGCCCCAGGAATATCCCGTACAGGTCCACGTTGCTCAGAAGCACATCGGCCTGGAGCATCCTGAGCACGTCGAGTTCCCGCTGGGCGGCCATCAGGTCATTCTGCGTCATTCTGCGCCCGTCGAGATACGTGGCGATCGTAGCACCCATACCGCCCCGCCGCCTGGCCACCTGCTGCAACCAGGCCCCCAGGACCCAACCCAGCAGAAGAATGGCGACGAAGACGGCCATCAGTTTGGTGTTATGTTTGCGAAACCACTTCATCAAGCTCATATTGGCGCTCCGTACAGGTGCACGTTCCGAAAAAGGCCAAAACTTGAGAGTATAGTCGCGCCGCCGCTGTTTGCAAGCAAAATGGCCGCCTACGCAAAATCCCACCGGTTTCCAGAGGTACACATGGGCGGTTTTTCGGCCAAACCCGCCCGCCGGTGGCGGGGTATAATAGTATGGAATGTTGCTGAAACAACCAATTCAAGTTGAGACATGGATGAGAACATCACGACCGGTGATTGTGGGTTTATGCGTGGGCATACCGCTGGTCCTGGCCGTCGCAGCGGCCACACAACAGTCGGCGTCCGATAATACACAGAACAAGGCCGATTCCGTGCGCAGGGTATTGATCGACGACTTCTCGGCGAGGTCCGATCCCAACCTGACTGAATCGGCCGCAGGCCAACCCACCTCCCAGATGCCGGGCAGCGCCCTCAAGTGGGTCTTTGCCGGCGATCGGGTGGTCGGGGGAATGTCGAGAGGCACTGTGAAGCAGGAATTGCACGACACCAGGACCTGTCTGCACCTGCGGGGCGAAGTGTCGGCCGGGGCCGGCGGTGGATATATTGAGGCCCGCGTCAACCTGCACCCGAAGGGCCAGCCCCTCGACGCCCGAGCGTACGACGGCTTCTTTGTGCGATTCAAGGGCCGGGGGCTGTTCGGCCTTCGCCTCAAGACGGCCGACACTCGCCTCGAATGGCAGTCCTACGAGCACCGCTTCGAGGGCAAGGGCGACTGGGCCGAGGTCCGATTGCCTCTCAGCGGTTTCAGGCCGGTTCAGATCGACCGGCCTCTGGATGTTCGCAGGCTCCGCGCCGTGGCCCTGGCCGCGATGGCCCGCCAGGGGCCCGTCGAACTATACGTTGACCAGATCGGTTTCTATAAGGAACATTCCATGCCAAGCAAGCTCACGGACGCCGAACAGCGCGTTATCCTCCACAAGGGCACCGAACCGCCTTTCACCGGGCGATTCACCGACCACTTCGTCCCGGGCGTTTATACCTGCAAGCAGTGCGGCGCCGAACTGTTCCGGTCGGACTCCAAGTTCCACAGCGGCTGCGGCTGGCCCAGCTTCGACGAGCAGATACCG
>DDXG01000377.1 GCA_002347125.1 Phycisphaerales bacterium UBA2266 | reverse complement strand
AGGCTGGTTCGCATCATGACGCCGGCCTTGGCCCAGCCGTTGGTGTTGACGATGCTTTCGACCTTGGCCTGGATGGTGTGGGTTCCGGGGGCCAGGGCCACGTAGACGAAGTGGAACTCATCATGGAAGCCGTCGGCGGCGACTTGGCCGGGATAGAGCACGTCCCAGATGTCGGAGCCGCTGCCCCGGACGGTGATCTGTCCGCCCGCGGCGCTGACGCTCCCGGTGGAAGCGGGATAACCGCGGAAGTGCAGGGCCAGGGCCTTGACGCCCTCCCGGTTCCAGTTGGAACCGGCCAGCAGGTTGCTGGTGGCCGCCTCGACCAGCGAATACGGAACGACGGTGTTGTTGAAGTCCATCCGCAGGGCCTGGCCACCGCTGTTGACAACGGCGGTGCTCAGGTCCACCATCGAACCGCTGCCGTTGCCGGCGTAACCGGGCGGAGGATTGTTGTAACCCAGGCCGTCCAGCCAGACGTACCATATCCGCTGGCCGGGGGCGCCGATCGTTGCCACATCACCGTAAGACTCAAAATCGTCCACCACGAGATAGGCGGCCACGGTAAAGCTCCACACGCGACCCGTCGTGATCGATGCATCGTTGTTGTACTCGTCGATACGCCAATAATACGTCCCGCCCATCACCACCGGCGCATTGTATGTCGTGCCGGCCTGACGGCCCTTGTAGACGGCCATCGGGTTGCCCACACTGGCCGCTTCGACCGTTGCGGCATCCGTCCCGAAGTACACGTCATGCTGCACGGCGGCATCGCCGGCGCCCCATGACAACGGTCGCGCCAGATCGATGCTCACGGCCGAACCGTTGTCAGGGGAAGGACCCCAGGCACGGTTCACGTTGCCTCGCATAGCCAGAATCACTTCGGCATCGTTCAAGGCCTTGTTGTACAGCCGCACCTCATCGACAACACCGTTGTAGTACGTGCCGGTCCCGTACTGGCCGATCTTGAACGGCAGGGCATTCGTCGTATTGAGCGTCACGGCGAACGTCACGATCTTCACGCCATTGGCGTAAATGTACGTATTCGTCCCATCGTGAACATGGGCGATATGCACCCACTGGTTCTGTGTCGGATACGTGAAGTCATAGTCCCAGTCGGGCGGCGAGCCCCAGTACTGGATCCGCCAGTTGTTGGCCGTAGTCATCGTCCGCAGGCAGAACTCCTCTCCGTTGGCCTGCGTACCCATATCCCAGGTGCCGCCGTTGTTAAACGCCCGTGTATATATCCATCCGGTGACTGTTCGCGGCCGGTTGCCGTTGACACCCAGGGCCGACGGCGTCTTGTTGGTCGTTGCATAGTCGCCGTTGCCGTCGAGGTCCAGCGCGCCTCCGTCCCAACCCTGGACGACCCACTGAGGATCGCCCAGCAGGGTGGCGTGGTTGCCGTGGCCAGACCGGTCGATGGTCAAACTGCCGCTGCCTTCGTCAAACGTCCACCAACCAATCATATTCGGATCGACAATGGGTATGAATGGAATCGTGGTATAACTCCATACGTCGCCTGGTATGACGTTCATCGAACCGTCGATGCCGTCGATCCGCCAGTAGTACGTGGTGCCGTCCACCTGGCCCGTCGGTGTATATGAGGTGTTCTGCGTCAGCGTCATCTGCTGCAAGTTCGTCGGGCTGGTTCCAATATAGACATAGCTGGCGATGGCGCCGAGACCGGGCTGCCAACTCAGGGGCGTGTTCTTGGCGATGTTAACCGCGCCATTGCTCGGACTGGGCGACGTCGCCTTGACCGACGCCACCTGGAAGCTCCAGACATCCCCTGTCCACGGGCTTTCGAGATGCACGTCATTGACCTCGTTAATGCGCCAGTAGTACGTCGTACCCGGCACCAGGCCCAGGGCCAGATAGCCGGTTGAAGCCTGAAGCCCCTTATCCGTCCCACCCGTCCCATTGGCCACGTCGGTGGCGTTGGTGCCGAAATACACGTGATGTTGCGACGCGAACAAACCCGGTTCCCAACTGAGCAGCTTGGCCAGGACGTCGATCCTGCTGCCACTGGCCGGGTTGGGGTTCATCGCCTTCAACGGAACGAATTCCGCCACGCGCTGAACATCCGCCGCACTGGGCTCGCCGGAGCGGTCCCATAGGCGGACAAACCCGCGATACGTATCCCCCGCCACATAGTGCTTGACCCACGCGGCGGCATGGCCTGCTCCGTCGTCCGCCAGCTTGCGGTCGATGTTCGCCGCCAGAGACGGCCGCACCGAAGCCCACGTCTGTGTCAATCCCCAAGTGATGCCGTCCGACGTCAACGTCACCGTTCGGTTACTGTCGCGTGGGGCCGCGGCCGCGCCAAACCCCAGAATTGCCGCGGAACCCGCATCGCCCCATGTTGTCTGGGCGCCGGCCGTCGTGCCTTGGTAATAGAACGGAATATCCGCGTACCACACAATCTTGCCGCCTGCATCAAGATACCGACGCAGCGTGCATGAGGCTGTCATGGTCTCAGCCACGGTGCTCGGCACGATGTCCCGGCAGAACACGACGACGCTCAGTTTTTTGTCGGCGATGCGGGCGTCCATCCATGTCTTCAATTGGTCCGCGTCCACGACTGTGTAACCGGCCGCGACCAGGCCGTCCCGAACCGCTGTCCCACCCCCCTGCCACGCCGTTGGAACACGCGTGTCCCAATAAGCCACACGGTCCCACTCCACGGCTTGCACGCTTGCAAGCCCCACCACCAGCCCGATCAGGACCACAGAAACCCATCTCTTACACATGACAGCCTCCTTCCAGGAAGTTAATGGTTGGTCAAGGCTTTGACATCCCCCAATATCAGAAGCCGCTCCAGACATGTAAGCATACTCCACAACCGAACAACACCCTCACGCGAGACCCATAAGCGCGTCGGCTCCGGCACCATGGCACTCGCATGAAATACCGCGGTCCGTTTCACAGACACCGGCTCCACCTACTGCCATTGAATCATCAACCAAGGGCGGGTAGCCAAGGCCCAAGCCCGCGACGGAGCCAGCCAGCCTTCACCCAGCCCATAGGGGTATTCTACCGCAGCCACTCCCCGGTCTGCAAGAAAAAACTGGCCTATTATCGGCACAAACTGGGCCCGTTCGGGCGACGCCCCCCCCCCATCTCCCCAAAACTGCCAAAAAACCTACCGCATGACCCAACGCTTGCCCACGAAAACCATGTCGGCATCGGATCGAGCCGTTGCGCCGCCCCTGATTCCATAGCTCAACTCCAGGGTCCTGCGCAGGAACACCTTCATGGGCTGACCCTTGTCGTCCTTGCCCACCGGGTGTTCGATCATCGCGGTCTCATTGCTCAGACCCGTTACATAGACCTTCAACGCCCTAGCCTTGGGATCGAAATCCGGCCAGATAATGGCGATATCCCTGGCACTGTCCTCCCCCTCGAGCATCTTGCCGTTGACATTCTCCAGCGGCTCCAGGAACGGATACCTGCTCTGATGACGCCTCTTGATCGCGTCAAAAACCGCCGCCGGCGCACCCTTTCCCGCAGGCAAGACCTGAAACGTGTCGGTCATCAGGTCGCACTTATGGAAGAAATCCACCTCCTCGCCCGTCCGGTTCGTGACCGTCATAATCACATACCAGTACGTCCGAGCCGGGGCACCGGGCCCACACTGAACCCGTATCTGCTGGGGCGGCTCATACTGCGCCTCCAGCGTCCACAGACCCGGCCCCTGTACAACGGCAGGCTCCGGCGCCGCCCCGCACACCGCCGCAAACATGGTGAAAACCGCCGTCCTATAAACCAGGCTTTGCATCACGACACCCTCGTCAGGAAACAGTATCTCTGGCCATACCGTGCCTTTCGGCCTTGGCAACCATATTCTACACGAATCCAGCCCCAAAGCCAAGAAGATTCTGGCTGGGTTCAGTCCTCCGCCAGCCTCCACCCGGCACTGGCCAGAACAACCGCCGCCCGCGAATCGGAAAAACGTTGCTCATCGGCGCCGGCCGGGGTATTCTCACCCCCGAGCAGGCAACCGGCGTCGGGCCACGCGACACCGGGCTGCCGCTGAATCACTGAGGACCCGACAGAAGAAGGGTAGCTGCCATGGCGGCCGAGAATCAGCCAAAAATGCTGCTGAATGAAATCGAGCCTCTCCTTGAGGCCCCGCACCGGGCTGTCCTCAGCCATGCACTCGCCGACCAGCGCACCAGCGACATCGCTGAAATCGTTGAACTCGTGGACAACGAGAAACGGCGTTTGATTTTCGACGCCCTCGACGCCGAAGCCGCCGCCGAAGTCTTCGAGAAGGTGGATGAAGCAACAAGAAGCGAGTTGGGCGACCTGTTCACCGCCGAAGAAATAGGCACCATGGTCGCAGAGCTCGGCCATCACGACGCTGCCGACGTCCTGGCCGAACTGCCTGATGAAGTCTCAGAAGAGGTCCTGCAGGCCCTGGCTCCCGACGAATCCGCCAACATCCGCAGGCTCATGAGCTATTCCGAGGACTCGGCCGGCGGCATTATGGACCCCCTGCTCATCAAGGTCCCCCTGACCGCCACCGCCGCCGAGGCGGTCGAGAAGATTCGCGCGGCCGAGATCGACCAGGATTTCTACTGCGTCTACGTAGTTGACGAGCAGGGCCGCCTCGTCGGAGACGTCCGTCTGCGCCTGTTGCTGACACGCCCCAAAGAAACCCCCATCGCCGATCTCGTGGACCGCGACGCCATCTACGTTCACGCCGATGACGACCAGGAAACCGTCCGAAACGTCTTCAGCAAGAACGACCTGATCGTGGTGCCCGTCCTCGACGCGCACCACCGACTCATCGGACGCATCACGGCCGACAGGATCATCGAGGTCGCCGAAGAAGAAGCCGCCGAAGACCTCTACTCGATGGCCGGAACCGATCCTGAAGAGCTCGACAGCTTCTCCATCATCAACGCCGCTCGCATCCGTATGACCTGGCTGCTGCCCTGTCTGTGCGGCACCGCCGTGACCGCCATGGTCATGATCTTCTTCAAGTACCACAACCAGGTCATCTTCCTCGCCGCCGCCGCCTTCGCCCCCATGATTCAGGCCATGAGTGGCAATGCGGGTCTCCAGACATCCGCCATCGTCGTCTCAGGCCTTGCCACGGGCCGCCTCGCCGCACTCCAATTCCGCCAGGTCTGCACCCGTGAGGTCCGCATCGCCCTGCTCGTAGCCCTATGCTGTGGAATCCTCGGCGGCATCGTCTGTGGGGCGTTGTTGACCGCAAGGACCCCGGATGCCGTCCCTAACGTCTTTCGTTTGGCCACCGCCATGATCGCCGCCATGTTCATCGCCATCATGGTCTCGACCACGCTCGGCCTGCTGCTGCCCTTCCTATTCCAAAGAGTCGGCATCGACCCGGCCATCAGCTCCGGTCCGCTCGTCACGACCGCCAATGACTCTATAAGCGTTACGATCTACATGCTCCTGGCCATCACCCTGGCAGGCTGATACGCCGCCGACCCCTGCCGGAGACCGTCTAACGCCCTTTTTCGCACGAAAACCGCCCTGGCCGCCGTCAGAGGTTGACAGAATCCGCCGGAAACACTATAATATGCGGTGGATAAAGGGTTTGTATCCCCACTCAGCGGTGAAACACTCGACCGGTTCCCGGTCGGACACCACGGCTCAGGAAGCGATGGTGCACAAGTTCGCCGTTTTATGCAGAAGGATGAAAAGATGACATTAGAGAAAACGGCGACCGCAATTGGGATATCACACGCCAGAGATCCCGAGTTGAACAAGTACTTCCGCCTCGCCATCAAGACCAAGGCCAGCGACATCCACCTCAAGGTCGGCCAGCCGCCCAAACTCCGTTTGTCCGGCTCGCTCAAGAACACCACCGGCGAGGTCATGACCGAAGACCGAATGGAGGAACTTGTCTTCGAACTCTTCAGCTCGGCGCAGAGGGAGTTCTTTCTTGAGCACGGAACCATCGATTTTGCCCATGAAGTTGATAAGGCCGACCGGTTCCGTGTCAACGTATTCCGCCAGCGAGGCGCCATCAGCCTTGCCGCCCGGCGGGTCAACTCCACCATACCCTCATTCGAGAGTGTCAATCTCCCGCCCGTACTCTCGAAGATCTCCGACAGCCCCGACGGGCTTGTCCTCATCGTCGGCCCCACGGGTTGTGGAAAGACCACCACCATCGCCGCCATGATCGACCATATCAACGCCCATCGGTCCTGCCACATCGTCACCATTGAGGACCCTATCGAGTACCTCTACCGAGACAAGAAAGCCCTCGTCTCCCAACGGGAGATCGGCATCGATGTTCTTGATTTCAATGAAGCCCTTGTCTATATGATGCGCCAGGACCCCGATGTCGTTCTTGTCGGGGAAATGCGCGACATGAAGACAGTCACCGCGGCCCTGCGAGCCGCCGAGACCGGCCACCTTGTCTTCGGCACCCTTCACTCCGCCAACACCGCCCAGGCCATCCACCGAATGCTCGACCTCTTTCCGCAGGATGAACGAGACCTCACAAGACAGACCCTCGCCCTCTCCGTCCGTGCCATCGCGAGCCAGAGGCTCGTCCCCTGTATCAAGGAGGGGATCGAACGGGTCCCCGCCATGGAAATCCTCCTCGGCAATCCCTCCGTCAGGAAGCTCATCGCCGAGGAGCGCGAAGCCGACCTGCCCGCCGTCATCAAGGCCTGCACCAAGGAAGGCATGCAGGATTTCACCGAGAACCTGGCCCGACTCGTTCTCGACGGTCTCGTCGATCCCAAGGAGGCCTTCAAGGTCGCCCCCAACAAAGAAGAACTCAAAATGGCGCTCAAGGGCATCAAGACGTCCGCCGCCGGCATCCTCTAGCGCACCGCAACCGCTTATGGAGTCACCCATGCAGGATTTCGCCGTGATCGCCGTCGCCTACAGCGGCTACATATCCCTGGTCAAGTTCATCGCATTCCTCGTGTTGTTCTTCCTGTGGTGGCCCCTCATCGGCTGGGTTTATGAGGATACGGAGCGCGTGGATACCAGCCAGGCCGTATGGACGGGCGCCGTGCTCGGCGCCGGCGCACTGGCGGTTGCGCTCTGGCTCCTGGTGCCCATCTATCTCGTCGGTATGTTCATCTACATCATCGCCGTGATCACCGCCGCCCTCGTGTATGTCAAGCACCGTAACGCCCGTGTCATGGACTTCGACCGCGTCCTCACCGCCGACCACATCAAGGGCCTCTTCAGCCGTGGCGCCGACCCGGGTACCGAGATGAAGAACACCGTCTTCATTACGGCCAACAAGAACGAAGTCGAGCTGCCGCAGCCCCGCACGCCCGACTTCTACGGTTACAAACAGTGCTTCGAACTGGTCACCGACGCCATCTGGCGTCGCGCCGACACTGTCACATTCGCTCCTGGAGCACAGGCTTACACCGTCGCCTACACCGTCGATGGAGCCGCCCTCAAACAGCCGGAAATCCCGAAGGAGCAGATGGACTTCCTTTTGCCCTTCCTCAAGAAGATCGCGGACCTCGACGAGAAAGAACGGCGCAAGCCTCAGAAAGGCAAGTTCAAGGTGCAGAGAGACAAGGATGTCTTCGAGTGGGAGGTCCAGACCGCCGGCTCGACGGCCGGTGAACAGGTCCGCCTCGTCCGGTCCCTCGCCGAGTCCGTCACACGGCTCACGGACCTCGGCCTCATGCCCGAACAGTTCGAAAAGCTCAATGTTCTCAGAGACCTCAAGGAAGGCCTGTTTATTGTCTCCGGCCCCAAGCGAAGCGGCGTCACCACAACCTTCTACGCCCTCATCCGTAACCACGACTCTTACACCAACAGCATCAATTCCCTCGAACGGCGAACATCCGGCGTCCTGCCTAATGTCACACAGACCGTCTATAATCAGGCCAAATCGGGCCTGACGTTCGCTCAGGAGTTGGCGCGTGTCATACGAATGGGTCCCGATATCGTCGGCGTCGCCGACTGCGAGGACCCCAAGGCCGCCCAATCCGCCTGTGGGGGCGCTATCGATCAGAAGATCATATATGTCACCCTCGAGGCCGACAGCGTCATTACCGCCCTGCGCAAATGGATGAAACTCGTCGGCGACAGGAAACTCCTTTCGCACGGGCTGCTCGGCATCTGCAACCAGCGGCTGCTCCGCGTCCTCTGCAGTGAATGCAAACAGGCCTATGCCCCCAACAAGGAACTCATGCGGAAGTTCAACTTGAACGCGGAGAAGACGAAGGCCCTCTACCGCGCCGGCAAGGTCCTCTATGACAAACACGGCAAGCCAAGCACCTGCGATCATTGCCAGGGCACCGGGTTCGTCGGACGAACCGGCGTCTTTGAACTGGTCATCCTCAACGACGACCTCAGGAAGGTCATCCGCAAGGCAAAGACCATGCAGGAGATCAGCACCGAATTCCGCCGGGCGAAGATGCTCCTGCTCCAGGAACAGGCCCTTCGCAAGGTCATCAACGGCACGACCTCCATCAATGAGATGATCCGTGTCCTGTCGCCGCCGAAGAAGGGCGCCCCCGCGGAGAAGACCGAGCAATGAACCCTGTGATCCGCGTCATGCCTGCGGCCATCAGACATCCATATTCCGAACCCAGCAAGCGCTGTCGGAGATAGCCAAATGAGCAGTCTCATCATCCTAGTCGTCGTTCTCTTGACCGTGGTCGTCCTTTACCTCCAGGGGTCTATTGCCCGCGGCGTTCTGTCCATCATCCTGGCCGTCTGCGCCGCCGTCGTCGCGTTCAGTTTCTTTGAGCTTCTGGCGAACCTGCTCATCACCCGTGAGAAGATCACCCCGTGGGCCCAACCGGTCGCCTTCGGCGTTCTCTTCGTCCTTTCCTTCACCGTCTTTCAGGCCATCGGCGCGGTTCTCCTCAAACAGAAGATCAGTTTCGGCGACCTCCCGGAGAAGGTCGGCCGCATCGTCTGCGGTCTCCTGCTCGGTCTGATCCTTGCCGGCATAGTCCTTACTCTGCTCGCCATGGCCCCGTTGCCGACCCAATACCCCTACGAACGCTTCGCCGCCTCAAACCCGGACCCGTCCGGCCCCAGTAAGGCCCTGCCCAACGCCGACGGGCTGGCCACCGGCCTCTTCAGCGTCATCAGCAAGGGCAGCATGAGCGGCAAGCAGAGCTTCGCCACACTCCACCCCGGGTTCATTGATCAGCTCTATCTGAATCGTATCGCCGGTTCGGAGATAACCCTCGTGACGAGCAGCGAGGCCATTCAGGTCCCTAACAAAGACGGCCTCTGGCAAGCCCGTGAAGGCCTCACCACCACCGAAGGCGAAGCCCTCTCGCCAAGGCCCGGCCACATGCTGATGGTCGCGCGCATCGGCATCAGGAGAAGCGCCATCAGACAGGCCGGCCGATTCGCCCTCAGCCAGGTCCGCCTCATCTGCAAGGAACGATCCGCCAACCAGGAGCCTCTCAAAGGTACGGGCGTCAACGTCTATCCCGTCGGTTACATGGCATCCGCCAACGCCGTCCACGTCCGACGCCTGCCTGAAGTCGTCGCCCTCAGCAACGAGGACTTCGGCGAAGAGAACATCCGCTATATTGACTTCGTCTTCAACGTGCCCAACGGCTACGTACCCATCCTGGCGCAATTCAAGGGCAACAACTCCCTGCGGCTTTCCGCCATCGCAAGCGGCGATCAGATACCCGCCCCCATCGGTCTGCGTCAGAGCGCCCCGGCGAGTCCCGGCGATGCAGGCGCCGCCGGCGACAATCAGACCGGCACCTCGGACAACCGCCGACCCGGGTCTTCAGGGCGCACGGGGCTAAGCCCCGTCGGCGAGCACCTCGTGGGAGGCGCTCTGGACGAGGACCTCCGACTGGACCGCTAAGGACAACTCTCGTAGCCTGTTTTGCCGCGGTCTCGACCCCACCACCCCGCTGACCGCCCCCGGGCCCGCACCGCATCATCCGCGGCCCCATCGTGAATTGCCCTGTGCGCCGTCTTCACGCGCACAACGCCATCTGTTTGACGTCGGCCTCCATCAGGTGCTCAAGATACGCATTAAGGTCGTCCTCGCTGAATCGGGCCAGGAACTCGGCCTTCGCGGTGCGGTTAATCTCACAGATGCAATCAATCAATTCCCTTTTACTCATGCGTCGATCCTTTAACAACCGTCCTCAACTCGGGTCAACCCGTCCAATATCGTCGCTGCCCCGGTCTTTTCTTTAGCTCCCCCTCAAGGCTCGCCGCCCACGCCCCATAACCGAACACACCACATAACCCGGACCCTCCGCGGGGCCTCACTATATATGGACACGCCGCCCATTCCGCCCGGACGTCCAGCATGACTGTCCAATAATACGCCCCGATCCACAACCCACCGCACGCCCGAAAAAATCCACTCTTTCTCCCAACCCGCCAAGGCGATAATTCCGTTTCGTTGCAAGGACAGGCCCAATTCCGACTCCGCCCCGCCGACTCATTTTGACCCCCAATGCCAAAAAAACCTTGTATCGGCTCCTAGCGGACGTTAGCATGGCGTGTTTTCGGAAAACCCCATGGAAACACACTCTGAGACTTGACTGGAGGCACAAACGTGGCCAACACCAACGACATTCGCAATATCGTACTTCTGGGGCACGGTGGAAGCGGCAAGACCTCGTTGGCTGAAGCAATACTCCACAAGACCGGTGCAACCAACCGTCTGGGCAGCGTCGAAG
>DDXG01000370.1 GCA_002347125.1 Phycisphaerales bacterium UBA2266 | reverse complement strand
GACAAGCTCTACTTCGAGCCGCTGACCGTCGAAGATGTACTGAGCATCTACCAGAAGGAGAAACCCCTTGGCGTCATCTGCCAGTTCGGCGGCCAGACACCCCTGAATATCGCGGCCGAACTCGAACAGGCCGGCGTCAAGATACTCGGAACCACCGTCGACACCATCGACCTGGCCGAAGACCGCGACCGCTTCAACCGGATGATGCGGAAACTCGGCATCCCCCAGCCCGACTCCGGCATGGCCTCCACCATCGAACAGGCCGTCGCCATTGCCGCCAGGATCGGTTACCCNNGACGCCATCGAGTGCGAAGCCGATGCCATCAGCGACGGCACGGATGTTTTCGTCCCGACCGTCATGGAGCATATCGAACTGGCCGGCGTCCACTCCGGCGACTCCGCCTGTGTCATACCTCCCACCACTATCCCCCCCAGGCACATCGACATGATCTGCGAATATACCCGCCGTATCGCCATCGAGATGAAGGTCATCGGCCTGATGAATATCCAGTACGCCATCGCCAAGGACACCGTCTATATCCTCGAAGCCAACCCCCGCGCCTCCCGAACCGTCCCCATTGTCTCCAAGGTCTGCGGCTTCTCGATGGCCCGCATCGCCACCCACCTTATCCTCGGCGAAACACTCAAGAGCCTGAACCTCAAACACAAGAAGGTCCCCCACTTCGGCGTCAAGGAAGCCGTCTTCCCCTTCAATATGTTCCCCGAAGTCGATCCCTTGCTCGGCCCGGAGATGCGTTCCACGGGCGAAGTCATGGGATTGGCTGAATCCTTCGGTCTGGCCTTCCTCAAAGCCCAAGAAGCCGCCAAGCAGACCCTGCCGTCGGAGGGGACGGTCCTGTTCTCCGTTGCCGGGCCCGACAAGACCAAGGCCCTCGAAGCAGCCCGGCGGTTTGCGGCGATGCAGTTCAGGATCGTCGCCACCGACGGCACGTGCAAGTACTTCAGCGAGCGCGGCGTCCAATGCGAACTCATCAAGAAACTCCAGGAAGGCCGTCCCAACATCGTTGACGCCATTACTAACGGCGAGATTCAACTCGTCATCAACACACCCATTGGCAAGGCTGGCCAGCAGGACGACTCCTACATCCGCAAGACCGCCATCAGATACAGGGTTCCCTATATTACCACCACTGCCGCGGCCATCGCCGCCGCCCAGGGCATCCAGGAAGGCCGAAAGAGCAGGTGGAAGATCAAGAGCCTCCAGGAATACCACGCCGCCATCAGGTAGGAGCCTCCGCCATGAACGGCAATTCGTCCGATGAAGACATTGCAGGAACCTCGTTGTCAGGGAAATACGCGATGAAGCGGTACATCGCATGGTGGCCGCTGCTTCTGGGTCCGCTGGCCATGGTGGGCGTCTACATCGCCGGCCTGGCCGGCCGTCTGGAATACGTCTCAAAACCGATCCACGAACGGATGGCCCCGTGGCTGCTGCTGATTCCCCTGGTGGGCTTCGCCCTTCGTGCTGCGGTTGCCCGAAAGGAATTCTATCTCTTCATGGCCGTCTTCAGTGCCGTCCTGTTCTGCCGGGAATGGCATTTCACCGGCACGGGGCCCGGCGTGTACGTGGGCCTGGGCCTGTTGGCGTTCTGGGCCGTCCGACGCAAAGATCATCTATGGGTCTGGGTCGCCGGCAGTCCGCTCAGGATATGGCTCGGGTCCGTCCTTGCCACGTACGCGCTGTCGCAACTGATTGCCCGACGCTTTTTCCGGCATCTGGGGCTGCCCTACGAAGATGAGTTCCATATCGCGCTCGAAGAGACCGTCGAGACCGCCGGCCATCTCATGATGATTGTCGTCCTGCTCCTGGCTTGGAGGCTTATCCCGCGGTCGGCCAAGACCGTCGGGCAGTGCGCCATTGCCGCCGGCAAGGAGGTAGAGGGAATCGCCGACTGACTCAGCGCGCGGCCGCCCTGGCCCCCGTGGAAACGCGGCACCGCAGCAGGATCACCGCCTGTGGCCCAAAGGGCGCCTCGATCCGGCCATTGTCTGCCGCACCGGCCGCCACCGGCTCCATATCTCGGTCCGCATCCACTCGCAGCATCTCCCATTCGAAGCCTCGGCCTCGGCCAAACCCGTCTATCCGAAGCCTCAACTGCCCGTCCCCGCCTCGATAATGGGCCGCCAGCACCGCCAGTTCGGTCGCTTCCAGATTCATCGCCGCACAGACCACCGGACCCTCACCGGCTTGTCCGCCCAATACCCTCACCCGCACGGGCATCCTCGCCAGCAGAGAAAACGCCTTCATCGCGTAGCACGTCTTCTTCGGCGCGCCGAAGCGGTTGAACAGCCCGAACGGATTCGTGTCGCCGCAGTAGTAGTTGGCCACATCCACGGGGCTGTCCTGCAAATCCACCAACACGGTCGCCACAAACGCCGCCCCGCCGGGGCCGCCCATCTTCTCGTACCACCGCTGCCGGACAATCCCCCGCCCATCCAGCATCGGCCCCCAGTCGTTGTCCGGCAGGTAATTCCACTCATTCAGGTGCATCTCCGCGCCGCCGAACCCGTACTGATCCAACACCGCGCGAAGGGCCCGCGCCTTGCGGCCATAGGCCCACGGGTCATCCGTATAGGTATGCCACGAGAAGAAATCCAGCGGCGCCTGGTGCTCGCGACAATACACCAAGAACGCCTTGAGGAAGTCGCTGGCCTCGAACGAATCCCCCCGCATTTCCCCGGGCGCGCCGATCGAAGGCCCGCCCACCTTCACCTCTGGAAACGCCTCCTTGATCCGCCTGGCCGCCACCGCATACATCCGGAAGAACTGCTCGTCCGTCCCGGTCCACATGCTCGGCCGATTCTCCGGCTCGTTCCATATCTCCCAATACCGAATGTCATGGCGAAATCCGTTCGCCCAGCCCTCGTTATAGTGCCGGATAATCCCCAGACACACCTGCGCCCATTTCTCAACGTCCTGCGGCGGATGCACGTGATACTTCCTGCGGCTGTGTTCGATGCTCTCGCCCAGTCGATACACAATCCCCGTCCCCGTCTCGATGATCGCCTGAATGTAATCGTCGGTCCGGGAGAACGTGTAATTCTCCGCCACCGTCGGATCCTTGCTCATATCCGGGAAGACCGCATGAATATCCACCACATCCGGGTTCGGCCATTCGCAGTCATGCAGCCGTGCCAGTGGAGGCCCAAGTTCGCGGTAGTCCGCCGACAGACTGATCGTCTCGCCCTCATTGAGCGGCCCATTGTTGACCCCGTGCAGCGGCCGGACCGTCCCAATCCGCTGTGAGCAGTCCACCACAAACTCCGCGCCCCACCCAGCCGCGAACGATGCGCAAACCAGGCACAAGCAGACCCCAACCCTTGTCATGCTGAGCGAAGCGAAGCATCCGGGTCTCGAACGTGACAAGCCCCTTGCCTGGTTGTCATCACTTGCGCACATCAGAACGGATTGACCATCTCCTTGACCTGCTTCGTACCCCAGATAATCACTTCATCGACAAAGGAACTCTCGGGCACATCCACGCAGTGCACCAGCGTCCGCGCGAAATCCGCCGCCGTCGGGTACCCCTCCAGCCAACTGTCGTCGATCCCAGCCGCTTTGCAGAACCCCGTCCTCGCCGCCCCCGGCACAAACGACGTCGCCTTGCCCCCCCACTGCTCCATCTCCTTGTGCAGACAGCGCGTGAACCCCACCATCCCCGCCTTGGCCGCCGTGTAGACCGCCCAGCAACCCCACGAATAGTGCGCGCAGCCGCTGGAGACGTTGATGATATGTCCGCTGCCCTGCTTCTTCATCTGAGGTATCACCTCGCGGCAGCCCTTCATCACCGAGATGATGTTCACGTCCATCACCTGCTGCAGGTCCTCATCGCTCATCTGGTCCACGGTGGCGATCTTGACGCCCGCCCCGTGGTTGTTGATGAGCACGTCGATCCGCTTGAACCGCCCGACCACCGCGGTCACCAGCCGGCGCCAGTCCGGCGTACTCACGGCATCAGCCTGCACGGCCATGAGATTCTTGCTCGCCAGTTTCCTCTCGGCCCGGGCCAGCCGCTTGGCATCCCGGCCGGTGATCACCACCTTCGCTCCCATCTCCAGCAGCATCTTGGCCGCCTCGAACCCGAACCCCGACGACCCGCCCGTAATCACGACCACCTTGCCCTTGATATAATGTTTCATAATGGCCCTTTCGACTGAGTCCCGCACCAAACAACCTGCCCGTCCGGGGTGGCAGCCTTTCGCGCAGCGAAGGGCTGATCCATATCGCGGATGCTACATCGCACAAACCACGCCGTCAAGCCAATAGACCGCCAAAGTGCCGCCCCTGCCCACGCGACCGCATCAAAACCGCAAGTCCGAAGCCCGAAGCCGGCCACCTGAAGCCTGTGGCCTGGCCCCTGTGGCCTGTGTTATAGTACCACCATGACCGAACCGCTGATCACCAGTCCCATCGGCGTGCTGACCGTCCTGTGCGGCGTCACGGCCGGTTCGTTCTGGGTCGCCGACCGCACCCGATGGAGACTGTTCAAGTACTTCCCGCCGCTGGTCTTCATCTACGCGCTGCCCGTGGTCTTCTCCAACACCGGTCTGCTCGCCCGCCAATCCCCCGTCTACGACTGGCTGGGTTCGACGGTCCTGCCCCTGTTCCTGGTCATCATGCTCTTGAAGGTGGACGTCGGGTCTACCGTCCGGGTCATGGGCCGCGGCGTGTTCGTCATGCTCTTTGGGACCGTCGGCGTTGTCTTCGGCGCGCCGTTGGCCTACCTGGTCGTCCGCAATCACCTCCCATCCGACGCATGGAAGGCCTTCGGTACACTGGCTGGCAGTTGGATCGGCGGCACCGGCAACATGGCGGCCATCCGCGAGGCCCTCAATACCACCGGCGAAGGCTTCGGCCTGGCCATCCTCGGCGACAACTTTGCCTATCTTATCTGGCTGCCCGTTCTGCTCGGCTCCAAGGGTTTCGCCACCGCCTTCAACCGCTTCGCTCGCGTCGATGAAGCACGCATCCGAGCGATGGAATCCATCCCGGACAGCAAAGACTGCGGCGAATATGTCAAGACGCGCCACTTCCTCTACCTGCTTGTCCTCGGGTTTGCCTGCACCTGGGCGGCAACCGCGATATCGAAGCACCTGCCCGAATACGGCCCGGTCCTTACAACCTCCACATGGCGGATCCTTCTGATTACGACCCTGGGCCTCCTGCTGTCCCTGACCCCCGCTCGACGCATCCCGGCCAGCCATGAGCTGGCCATGGCCCTGGTCTACCTCTTCGTGGCCAACATCGGCGCGCAGGCGAACGTCTCCGGCCTGACCGGCTCGGCCGCCTGGTTTCTCCTGGCCTGTTACCTCTGGATCGCCATTCACGGCGCCTTCTGCGTCCTCGGCGCACGGCTGCTGCACGTCGACGTGCACTCCGCCGCCATCGCCAGCGCCGCCAACATCGGAGGCGCAGCCAGCGCATCGGTCGTCGCGTCCCACCACAACGCGCGACTGGTCCCCGCCGCTATCCTCATGGCCCTGCTCGGTTACGCCCTGGGCAACTACGGAGCCCTCATCGCCGCGTGGCTCTGTTCATGGGTCAGTCCCGCCCCCGGCTATTGAAACAACTGCGGGGCGAACTCATTGAGGTAGTCGCGCCAATTCGTCCATGTATGGGCGCCATCGGTCTCCTTGTAGACCACGTCAAACCCGTGTTTCTTGAACAGATCCACCGTAGCCCGGGATGTCCCCACCAGGAAATCCTCCTTGCCGGTGGCGAACCACAATAGCTTGAGCCCCTTCTTCAATTCCGCATCATCGAGCTTGGCCTTGTTCTGCTCCTCCCACGAAGGCCCGGAGTCCCCCTGCCCGCCGCGGCCGCCAAGGCTGAAGATACCCGAACTGAAGACCCCGATATAGGCATAGTCCTCAAGGTTGGGGACCGCGATATTGATGGTATGGCCGCCACCCATCGACAGGCCCGCCATGGCGCGATGGGCTCTGTCGGTATGGACCCGGTAGTTCTTCTCGATATACGGCCGGATATCCTTCTGGAAGTCCTCGATGAACGGATCAACCGTCTGCCGCGGCCCGCCGAAGCTGAACGGCCCCGTATGACCGGCCGGCATCACCACCACCATCGGCCTGGCCTTGCCCGCCGCGATGAGGTTGTCCAGAATGAACCCCGCGCGCCCCACCGTCGTCCACGAATTATCGCAGTCCGACGCCCCGTGCAACAGGTAAAACACCGGGTACTTGCCTTCGCCCATCTCGTATCCCGGCGGCGTGTAGACGTGCACCCGGCGGAAACGCCCGAGCGATCTGGAGTAGTATGTCACCTCCGCCACCGCCCCGTGCGGCACGTCCCTGGTATCCATGAAGTCCACCCCCGGCACGTACACCAGGCTCCATACATTCGTGTTCGATTCGCTCGTGGATGGATTCCGCGGATCGATCACCGACACGCCGTCCACATTGAAGTTGTACCGATATGCGCCCCCGGGCAGCGGCCCGACCGCCACTTCCCACACACTGTTGGCGTCCTTCGTCATGGCGGCCCCCTGGCCTATGCCCGGGATGTCGCTGCCCGAAAGCCGCACTTCCTGAGCCTTGGGGGCCAGGATGCGGAACGTCACGCGACCGTCCGCCGCCACTTCCGGCGATACGACCCGTGGCCCCCCAACACCGCCGAACCGCGGCCGCTCGGCCGACCGACCGACGGGCAACCGCACACCTATCACCGACATCACGGCCAACCCCATGACAATGAATCTTCGACTGCCCATAGCGTACCTCCTTTCAACTGCGTCTAATCCGATCGACGGCCGACCTCACAGACGGCCGATCGAGACGGGCTCCGCCGATGCTCCGGCAGCGCCATCGCCTGCGAAATACGTTCGAGGGAATTCACCAGCACCCGCGCCTCTCCATCCTCAAATAGGCCGCTTAGGTGATCCTGCAGCAGCCGAACCGCCGACACGTACCCATCGAAGGCCTCCCGACCGCCCTGTGTAAGGGTTACGACGCGTGCCCGCCGGTCCTTCGGGTGAGGCCCGCGCCCCACCAGACCGCGATTCTCCAGCAACACGAGCATCGCCCGAACCGTGTTGGCGTCGGACGAAGCCCGCCGGACCAATTCCCGCTGCGTGATGCCATCCTCCCCCATCAACAACGCCAGCAGCACGAACTGGTCGGCCGTAATCCCACATCGGGCAAGGTAAGCGTTTGTCTGCCGGTGCATCCGCAGATACGCCGCACGCAGGCCCATCGCAATGTCATGTCCAGTCGCCATCGCGTCTCTTACATAGTACGTATACGTATGATTAACGAACAATCCTATGCCCGCCATAGCGCGCCGTCAACGGGAAAAAACGGTCAACCCACAATGCCCCCGGCAATCCAAAAGCGGACGCCCCCCTGCTTCCCAAGCCCGGAATCGATGCCGCCAGAACCGGCTATGGCGTGTTATCCACGCACCACTGCTGTACGAGGATACAGAAATCGGCGAAGTCCACCCGGCAATCGCCGTTGATATCCCCGGCCACGATGGTCTCGCACGGCGGGCCTCCGAAGTACGACTTGCTGGCCTCGGCCGTGCCGCCGTAAGCCCCCATATTGACCCGGCCACCGTTCGGGAAGGGCTCCCGCCCGACCGGACTGCCCGGATCACCCGCGTCTACACACGGACTGGTCGCTTCGTCCGTCGTCCATCGTCCCTCATCGCTAAGCCACCTGCCCGCCTGGCTCTTCAGGTGAAAATCCCCCGCGCCCTCATCCGCGAACAATGGCTCACAATCAGCCACCAGCCGGTTATTCTCGCCCATCCACCAGTCGCTTTGCAGCACGCTGTACCGCACATCAATGGTCGGAATGCCGCACTTGGCCACCGGCCACGTACGCAACTGGGGTTCGGAGTTGCCCTTCATGATGCAATTGCGGAGCATCGCCGCATCGTAGCCATGCCCCTCCATATTCACAACGCTGGCGCCGGCCTCGCTGTAGTTGCCGTAGAACGTGCAATTCGTGATTTGGATGGGAACCTCCACGCCCGCGCAGGCCCCGCCGCCCTTGATGGCCGCCCCATTCAAGCCATAGTTGTTGACGAAGATGCAGTTCCGGATCGACGGGCCGGACGCCAGACAGGTAATCGCCCCGCCGGATATGCTGAACGCATTGCGGATGGTGAACCCTTCAATGGCATACTCCTGGCTGCCGGCGCCCACCTGACAGATGAACGCCTGATGAGTCGTCTCTTCATCGCCCTGGCATTCGATGATGCAGCGGCTGGGGCCGCTCTGGCTGCGGAGGGTTGTGGCGGTTCGCAGGACCACATCTCGATTGCCCTCGCTGGCATGGACCCCGTCGGCCACCAGTATGACGTCGCCGTTTCTGGCCGTGTCCGCCGCCGCCTGGATCGTCGGATACTCTCCCGGCACCGACAGCACCCCATCCG
The DNA here is from genome assembly GCA_002347125.1 of Phycisphaerales bacterium UBA2266. GTDB lineage: Bacteria > Planctomycetota > Phycisphaerae > Sedimentisphaerales > Anaerobacaceae > UBA2266. The sequence continues at coordinate 1,161 of DDXG01000370.1, read as the reverse complement.
CATCGTATCGATAGTACAGATACACCGGAACCACCACAGGGTTGTTGATCGCCTCCTCGCACTCATAGACCAGGTTGCAGACGTGCCCGCCCGGCTGGACCTTCGACACATCCGCCCCGATGTGAACCAGATTGAAATTGCCCGAGCTGGTGCCGGAATTCGGGTCTATCGTCAGCCAGTCGCACTCGGCCCTGGCGCTCCAGGCGTATGTGCCTCCTCCCATCACCGCAACGTTGACCAGTATCGTCGCGGGATTCACCCCCAATTCGGTCGTCACCAGTTGGGCCCGCTGATACTGGCTCAGCGACAGCCGTATCTCGGGATCGCCAAACGCCACCCCCGCCCCGACAGACCACAAAACCACCATCGCAAGCCCCCACCCGATGACCCCGGCCGTTGCCGTCCTCTTCGCAGTCCTCGTGCTCGCATCGTAGTCACCCGCCATAGTCCTAACCTCCTGCAAGGTGTTACATGATAGGGGCTGCTACAAGATTGTCCGGCAATACCCTAACACTCCGTAGGGGATTTGTCAACCATTTTCTTGAGGCGGGNNTAGGGGATTTGTCAAACACTTTCTCGCGCCGGTTCCTTCATCCGGCGAAAATACTCCGCCATCCGGTCGGCGGGCGGCTTGAACTCAACGCCATCGATCATCTTCAAGATACGGCCCAGCGTGATGCGCCCACCCTGGTGCATGAAATCCAGCGCGTTAAGCCCCGCCAACGCCGCATAGCCCCCGTCGGTGCGAATCACGGCCTCCAGCGCCTCGGCCGCCGCACCCTCCCGCCCCAGGAAGCTGATCGCCTCGGCCGCGGCCGCCCGCACGTCCGCCCAGTCATCTGTCAGTAACCGCTCCAGCATCGCCTCGGCCGCTTTGGCCCTGTCCTCCAGAATCAGACACCCCGTCGCCGCCCAGTACCGAATCACCGGATGCGGATCGCCAGCGGCCTCGATCAACCTGCCAAGCCTCGAAACATCCCGGCTGACCACTACATCCGCCATGTCCACAATCCGCTCAATTGGATAGGCATCGCTCTGCGCATACTCATACAGCGTATCCGCCCCCGCCAGCCGCTCGCACATCCCCTCCGCAATGAACCCCGTATCCCGCATCCGGATGATATCCGCACGCAACTGCCCCCGCATCCGCCCGAGAATCTC
>DDXG01000109.1 GCA_002347125.1 Phycisphaerales bacterium UBA2266 | reverse complement strand
CTCATACCGCGTCGCAAAGACATCCGGATAGAACACCCGCCGCAGCCGCCCCGCCCCGTCAACCAGCTCCACATACATCCACTCGGCGCTGTTGTCCGGCTCGCCCTTGAACCACACGCTCATCGCCCGCACATCCTCGCGGTCCCAATCCGAACCGACCACCAGCACGTTTGCATCCGCTTCGACGGCTGAGTAGAAAGGCTCCGCCGAGTTATCGAAGTCCATGCTCAGAGCCCCCCAGCCACTGTGGACAATCGCCTGGCTCAGATCGACCCGAGAACCTGTCCCGTTGCCCGGATAGCCCGGCGCCGGCTCCGTATCCCCCGCCCCATCCTTCCACGCATACTCCACCCGCCCCGTAGGTCCACTCGGCGCAGCCATGTCCCCATACGACTCAAAGTCATCCACAACCAGGTAGTCCGCCACCTCAAAAGACCATACCCGCCCCTGCTTGAGCACACCGGCTGTATCGATCGCGTCCACCCGCCAGTAGTACTGCTGCCCCCATGCCAGTGTCAGACCGCCCCCGACCGGCCACTCGTTGGCGTCCTGCCGCCCCATGTACACATCGAGCGGACTATCCACCGTCGCGGCCGCAACCATCTCATGCGACGTTCCGAAGTAAACATCGTACATCGCCTCACACGGGACAAAGTCAGGCCGGATACAGATCGCCCCCCAGGGACAGGGCTTTCTCCGCACCGAAGACCACCGTAGTCGTTCGCTTGGGTCCGGCGAGAGTATCGACCCGTTGCGAGGCCGCGGATCGGACGACGTACACGGTCCAGGCGGCCCGCTCGGGCGGCTCGTATCATAGACCCGCACGTCGTCAATCGCCCCGTGCAGGCCCTGCGGTCCACCCACGCGAAACGGCCGCTGCAACGACGTATTGATGACCGGGTTGACGCCGAAGCTCGCTCTTGTGCTTAGCCCGCCATTGACATAGAGTTCAATATCGTTGATATCGGGCGAGTCATCATCCATAAGTATCGCCGCCACGTGGCGCCACTCGTTGTCATCCAATCCCGTCTCCACCGTCCGCGTCCAGCCGCCCGTCACGTACACCTCCAGAGCACCGCCGTTCAACACCATGACCCATTGCTGCATCCCCCACCCGTCGCCGCCCCACGACATTACCTCCTGATAGTAAGAATCGCTCGTCTTCACCCATGCCATACAAGCCCGCTGACGCCCGCCACTGATCCCCTTGTACGAGACCGCCTCCACACAGTCATCGCCATCCAGTGCCACGGCCCCGCCATCCATCCCCTCCGTGATCCACGCGCCGCCTGTCAGTACGCCGTGGTTCCCATGCCCCGACCAGTCCACAATGGTGTCGCCCGACCCCTCATCGAACGTGTACCACAGCATCAGGTTGGGGTCCACGATGGGTATGGTCGGTATCGTCGTATAAGACCACACGTCGCCCGTCACCATATTGACGCCGTCGGGGCTGCTGTCGATCCGCCAATAGTACGTCGTCCCGTCCGTCTGGCCGGTCGGCGTGTGCGTGGTGTAGGGAACCACCGTCTTGAGATCGAGACTCGTCGGGCTTGTGCCCATGTACACAACGCTCAAGATCGCATTGTGGCCCGCATCCCAGGTCATAGGCGAGTTCTTGAGTACATATCGGGCGCCGTTGGGGGGACTGGGATTCTCGGCCTTTGTCGAAGCGATCCGAAAGCTCCAGACATCTCCGGTCCACGGGCTGCCGGGATGGACGTCGTTGACCTCGTCCACCCGCCAGTAGTACGTCGTTCCCGGGACCAGGCCGCCTGCCAGGTATAGCGTATCCGTGGTCAGGCCCTTATCCGTGCCGCCGACGCCGTTGGCAACATCCGCGGCGTTCGTGCCGAAGTAGACATGGTGCCGCTCGGCGTAGGCCCCGGCCGTCCACGTCAGCCACAGGACGGACCCGCCGGAGCCGATTCTTGCGCCATCCGCGGGGTTGGGATTCTGCGCAAGCAGCTCCTGCGGCAGGACCACCTTCTGCAGGTACTGCTGCGCGATGGGAACGCGGCCGGACCCGATGGGAGAAGGACCGGCCCAGTTGACGTAGATGTGGTCTGCGCCGCCGCCCTCTTTGACGGCCGCCTCGATGTAGTACCTGTTGCCCGCCGTCAGGGTAATCGCGGACGACTGTAACCGGGTATGCCCGCCGCTGCCGGCCGTGGGGTCGAAGTTGTTGGGTGGGAGCCACCCGTCAATGGCGCATATCTCGACGGCATTCTCCGGCGTCTCATCCGAACTGAGCCACAGCCGCCCGTCATCGTCCGTGCAGAGCCAGAACGTATAGTCCCCCGTGGTCGGCGGAACCAGGTACGCGAAGATCCGTCCGACGTAGTTGTCCGCCGGATTCGGAAACCCGGGGAACTGCGCCGTCTTGTTGTCACCGGTGGGCAACTCGAAGAGATTCGTTCGCCAGAACATGTCGGCCGCACGCGGATACAAGGGCCTGGTGTCGTCGCCGATGAGGAAATCCTCGATGTTCGTGCCGACGACATTCGTCCAGACCTCCAACGCCACGTTGTCCGCCGCCGTGGCAACACCAGCCAGGCACAGTAGCGCCACCGCGAAACCCATCGTCCACATGGTCATAACGGCCCTCCGCTGCGAGTTTGGAATGACGTCAAGACGCAGCCTCCGCGGCCGCCACGGACCGATACGGCCCCTTGCCCCTGCCGCGGGACGCTGCCTTGCGTGTCTTTCCGCAGTTTCATCACTCACGGCCACAGGACCTCCCCAATCAGCCAGTTCTCCAGCATCGCCGCCATGTCGCGAAAATCCACCACGCCGTCGCCGTCCATGTCCGCTGCGACGCCCAGGCCCTCCGCCAGCCACTGTCCCGCCACGGCCGCCACATCCGCCCAGTCGCTGCGGCAGTCGCCCGTCGCATCCCCGGGCGAAAACTCCGGCACGCACCGCCGCCGATACAGCCGAATGTCATCGAAGCACATCCGCCCGGCGCCTGCCGGATTGCCCCCGCCGGGCGTCCCTATGCCCAGCGAGACCGACTCGACATCCGCCAGGTTCACCCCTTGAAACGCCCCCAGCGCAATATGCCACTGCGTCCACGACTCATACCGCGTCGCAAAGACATCCGGATAGAACACCCGCCGCAGCCGCCCCGCGCCGTCAACCAGCTCCACATACATCCACTCGGCGCTGTTGTCCGGCTCGCCCTTGAACCACACGCTCATCGCCCGCACCTGTTCCCGCGACCAGTCCGGGCCGACAGCCAAAGCGGCCGTCCGGGCCTCGACGAAGCTGCAATACGGCCCGGCCGCGTTGTCATAATCCACGACCAGCATCTGCCCGTCCCCGTGCACACCCTGCCGGCCTATCCCAACCGTCGAACCCGACCCGTTGCCGGGATAGCCCGGCAGCGGCTCCGCGTATCCGGCCCCATCCTTCCACACACACTCCACCGGCCCACCAGGCGCAGCCGTGTCCCCATACGACTCAAAATCATCCACGACCAGGAACCCGCCCACCCTGAACTGCCACACCGGGCCTTGGGTTATTCCGCCGGCCGCATCGACCTCGTCCACCCGCCAGTAATAGGCGCCGCTGCCCAGGCTCAGGGCCGCGTCCTCCGGAAAGGCCAGGTCGGTCGGTCTGCCCATATAGACGCCCCTGCCGTTTGAGACAGTCGCCTGCTGCACCAGAGACTTGCTGACCCCCAGGTACACATCGTGCGCGACGGCCGAGTCGCCCGGCAACCACGTCAGATGTTCAACGACGCCTTCTTCGACAACCGCCCCATCGTACGGGTTCGGCGAGTAGGCAGCCTCCAGACTGCCCCGCACATGCAGCCAGACCTCCTGCTGCGTCCACGCCCAGCCGTCGATCCGAATCTCATCCAGGGCCCCGGTGTAGAAGTCGCTCGTACCCCCGCGCGCCCCCACCGTCATCGGCCCGATATAGGGTGTGACCGAGCCCCCATCGCCGGTGATGTCCTCCAGCACCCCGTTGATATACAGCAGTGTTTGGCCGCCCATGTGGTCCAGCACCAGGGCCACGTGCTCCCAGTGCCCGGCCCGCAGGGGTGTCTGGCCCTCCACCGACCCGCCCCCGCAGACCTCTGCGCGGACCCGTCCCGTCGCACCCAGGTACATCCGCAGGGCTCCGGCATCCCATGCGTCATTGCACATCAGCGCCGCATCACCGCTGAGCCTTTCGTATCGGACCCACATCCCCACCGAGAACGTCCCCTGCGCAATCCTGGAGTCGCCCGCCGTCACGCAGCCGGTCTGACCATCAAATCCAAGCCCCGAACCCTGCCGGCCCGAAACCTGGGATACCCCTCCTACCATCGTTCCATGCCGGCCCATTCCAGATTCATCGAACACAATCCCGCCCGCCACCGTGTCGCAGCTCCACCACAGGCACCATCTCGGGCACCACCACGTCCACGTCGTGTAACACCATATATCGCCCACAGTAACGTTCATCTGGGTGTCGATGCTGTCAACCCGCCAGTAGTACGTGGCACTGTCGGCCTGGCCGGTCGGCGTGTACGTCGGCTTCTGCGTCAGGGTCTTCTGTTGCATGGCGCCGGGGCTCGTGCCCATGTAGACGTAGCTGGCAATCGCATTCAAACCGGGCATCCAACTGATGGGCGAGTTCTTCGTAACACCGAGTGCCCCGTCCGGCGGATTCGGGCCCTCCGCCTTGGCGGAGGCCACGCGGAAGCTCCAGACCGCTCCTGTCCAGGGGCTGTCCGGATGCGCATCGTTGATCTCATCCACGCGCCAGTAGTAGGTCGCCCCGGGGACCAGAGCCCCGGCGAAATACGAGGTATTCGCCGTCAGGCCCCGATCCGTGCCGCCGGCGCCGTTGGCGACATCCATCCGACTGGCGCCGAAATAGACATGGTGCTTGTCCGCGTACGCGCCCCGCTCCCACGCCAGCATCGTCTGGGTGTTCAGGATGCGTTTGCCGTCTTGCGGAACCGGTCCCCACGCCTCTGTCGGCAAGACAGTGAACTGCCATATCGACCCTTTTGCCACCGTCCCGTCGGCCTCAACCTCGTCGATCCGCCAGTAATACGTCTTGCCCCTCGAGGCGTTCAAGACGCCTGACGGCGGGTAGACCGTCTGTGTCTGCCGCCCGCGGTAGATCACCAGTGTTGTCGTGTCCGCATCTCGGACCGCCTCCAGCGTGGTCCCCAGATAGACATCGTGCGCCGCGGCCGTCTGCCCCGGCGTCCATCCCAACGCGACCTCACGCTCTGCGAGCCGCGATGCATCGGCCGGATACGCATCCGAGGCAGGCTCCACGGCCACATGGACAGTCCAGACCGGCCCCAACCAGGGGCTGTCCGGATGCGCGTCGTTCACCTCATCCACCCGCCAGTAGTACGTCGTACCCGGGATCAGGTCCGCGGCAACGTAGCCAACGCTCGAGACCACGCCCTTGTCGGCGCTGCCCGTCCCGGCCTCCACATCCGCCTGATTCGACCCAAAATAAAGATGGTGCCCCACCGCGTGGTTCCCCGCCTGCCACATCAGCGTCAGCGTCCTGTCGTAGACGGTCCGGCCGTCGGCGGGGTCCGGATTCGACGCCACGGAAGGCCCGCTGGGCCAGGTTGTGTAACGCCACACGTCGCCCGCCACCACGTTGACTCCATCGGGGCTGCTGTCGACTCGCCAGTAATACGTCGTACCATCGGTCTGCCCCGACGGCGTGTACGTTGGACTGCCCGTCGTCGTCTTCAGTGCCAGTGCGGCGGCGCTTGTGCCCATATACACGATGTGGAGGGCCGCGCTGTTGCCGGGCGCCCAGGTCAAGGTCGGATTCTTGGGAACATTCATCGCCCCGTCCGGCGGATTCGGGTTCGACGCCTTGAGCGGACGCACCGTGAAGGTCCAGACATCGCCGGCCCACGGGCTGTCCGGATGCACGTCGTTGACCTCGTCCACCCGCCAGTAGTACGTCATCCCCGGCGTCAGATCGAGCGCGACACAGCTCGACGACGGGCGAAATCCCTTGTCCGTACCGCCGGTGCCGTCGGCCACGTCCGCATGATTGGTGCCAAGGTAGATGCGGTGCTGCGCCGCGTAGGTTCCCGCCGTCCACATCAACAGCTTGCTCGTCGTCTCGATATATTCCCCGTCGGCCGGGTTCGGGTTCGACGCCTTCTCGGCCGCCATGGCGCCGCCGTCCAGGGCCCATCCGCACGACAAGACCGCCAGCACCAGCCATACCGGCCGCCCGCACGCGAAGCTCCGCGTTTCGCAACTCTCCATAGTCTCTTCCTTTCATCTGCGGCCCCCGTTGCGGCCCTATGCGTCCGCGTGCCGGTCACGCCGCCGCGATCATGCCGCAACGACCGGGGCCCTGCTGTTCCCTGCACCCTGCTTATACCACAGCCTGGCCCCGGATTTCAACAAAAAAAAACGCAAAACCGCCGGCCATCCTCATTTTCACCACCCCATTGCCAAAACGCCCCGCCGCGGCTATACTATAGAGTTTCAGCCGCCCAGAACGCACGACGAACCGGCAACGGAATACGAACGACGAACGCAGAACGGCGAAACACAAATGGGTTGGGTGGCAGCCTTTCGCGCAGCGAAGGGCTGGTGTGATCCGGCCCTTGCCTTTCCCGAACTGGCTTCGGGACCACCCCGGTCGTAATACAGTATACGAACGACGAACACAGAACGACGAAATGCGAATGGGTTGGGTGGCAGCCTTTCGCGCAGCGAAGGGCTGGTGTGATCCGGCCCCTGCCTTTCCCGAACTGGCTTCGGGACCACCCGGCGCCACCCCGGTCGTAAAACGAAATACGAATGATTGAATTCGCCGCCGAAGGCGGCCACATCGACGCAATACGAGATATGAACATCGTCCAACAGATCGAACTGCTCAAACGTGGCGCCGTCGAGGTCTACACCGAAGAGGAACTCGCCCAGAAACTCGTCAACGCCGAGAAGACCGGCAAGCCCCTTCGCGTCAAGCTGGGCCTGGACCCCACCAGTCCGGACATCCACCTCGGCCACACGGTCGTCCTGCGCAAGATGCGCCAGTTTCAGGACCTCGGCCACAAGGCCGTCCTGATCATCGGCGACTACACCGCCCGCATCGGCGACCCCACCGGCGTCAACGCCACCCGGCCCATCCTGACCCCCGAACAGATCACCGCCAACGCCGCAACCTACTTCCAGCAGGCCGGCAAGATCCTCGACACCTCCGAGGACAAGCTGGAGGTCCGCTACAACGGCGAGTGGTTCGAGACCATGACCCTCATGGAGATGATCCACCTGGCCGCCAAGAAGACCATCACCCAGATGCTCCAGCGCGACACCTTCAAGCAGCGCCTCGCCGCCGATAAGGACGTTTACACCCACGAATTCCTCTATCCGCTCATGCAGGGCTACGACTCCGTCATGATCCGCAGCGACGTGGAACTCGGCGGCACGGACCAGACCTTCAATAACCTCGTCGGCCGCGACATCCAGCGGGCCTGCAACCAGAGCCCGCAGATCGTCCTGACCATGCCCATCCTCGTCGGCCTCGACGGCGTTGAGAAGATGAGCAAGTCCAAGGGCAACTACATCGGCGTCACCGACGCCCCCAGCGACATGTTCGGCAAGGTCATGAGCATCTCCGACGAGATGATGGCCAACTACTTCACCCTCCTGACCGACCTGCCCGCCGAGCGAATTGCGGAGCTGACCGACGGCGCCCGCACCCACCCCAAGCACACCAAGGTCCTGCTGGGCAAGACCATCGTCGCCCAGTTCCACGGGCCGCAGGCCGCCGAGGCCGCCGCCGAGGAATTCGAGCGCGTCTTCGCCCAGAAACAACTGCCCGACGACATCCCCGAAGTGGCCGTTGCCGCCGAGCCGGTCATGGCCTTCAAGCTGCTGGTCGCCTGCAATCTCGCCCCCTCCAGCGGCGAGGCCAAACGCATCATCAAACAGGGCGGCGCCACCCTCGACGGCAGCAAGTTGACCGACCCCAACACCGAAATCCAACCGCAGACGGGTATGATCCTCCGTGTAGGCAAACTAAAATTCGCCCGCCTCAAGACTTCCTGATCGTATCCCAGGGGATGAGCCCGACACGCGTTTTTCCCGTGCACTCCTGTAGTCAGCGGCTATAATCTGTCGTCATGGAAATACCGAAACTCACAAAACCGGACAGGTACGTCGGACTGTACATCGTGGATTTCGGCGACCACTGCGGCGTGGGGTTCGTCGCCGAGGAAGTCGCGGAACTGCTCGAAAGTGAACGCTATCACCATGTGAGAGTATACAGAATCCACCGGGCTGCCCCGGACGGCATGCTTGAGCTGGTTGGCGTCCCGGCCGAGCGGTTCCAGCTCGAGACCGGCATGTTCTTCCACGCCGCCGACGGCGACCAGGCCGCGGCTGACTTCAAGCATCTGACCGCCCTGGCCGTCAGGACCGCACCCCCCTGCCGGGCCAAGGTCCACCTGGCCCGCCTGTCTGACGGCCGCTGCCTGACCGCCCTGATCTACCCGGCCGAGTACGATGCCGAGGTCTCCGCCTGGCTGCTTGCCGGCGACTACCGCACCCAGGGCCCGGCCGAGGGCGGGCTCGACGCCCTCCAGCGATACTACGACAGCGACCACGAGATTCTCGACCGCCACCAGCTCTTCGCCCAACGCGACCACGAAATCCGCACCGGGCGCGAGCTGCTCGAGAACGTCAAGGCAGCGGTCCAGCGATAGGGGAGGATTATCCATGAGACCTATCCTCGGTGTCGTTGCGGGCTGGCTCATATCAAGTTTCGGGCGCCGCAAAGGGCCCCTCACCCCCGAGGACCATTTAAGGGCCGATTTTCCGACCAGCACACGCAAAATGGGCGTGCGTTTCACTAACAAAATCCGCGACGTTTTCCGATTTAGATGGATAAGACCCGTCGGCCCTGCGCCCGACGACGGCCCCGGTGACCGGCCGAACGACCAAACTCCAACCTGAAGAACAGCGTAACAACCCTGTGGGAAGGGGGGCATTCTCCTGCCCGCGAACAGCGAAGTACAGGCAAGGAACGACCAAGTACAAATGGGGAACGAGTTGGGTGGCAGCCTTTCGCGCAGCGAAGGGCTGGTTCGATCCGGCCCTTGTCTTTCCCGAACTGGCTTCGGGACCACCCCGGCGCAATACGAACGACGAAAGACGAACTAATGAGCGATTTCAAGCCAATCCCAGCCCCGGGTCCTGAGCCGCAACTAAGCACCAACGCCCGCGCCGTCCTTGAACACCGCTACCTGGCCCGCGACGCATCCGGCAAGATCATCGAGACCCCCGGCCGGCTCTTGAGCCGCGTCGCCCTGCTGGTCGCCGAGGCCGAAGCCCGCTACGGCGCCCCCAAAGACCAGATACCCGCCTGGCATCGCACCTACTACGACCTGATGGCCGGTCTGCGTTTCCTGCCCAACTCTCCAACCCTGATGAACGCCAAGCGCCCCAACGGCGTGCTCAGCGCCTGCTTCGTCCTGCCCGTCGAGGACAGCATCGAGGCCATCTTCGAGACCATCAAGCAAACCGCACTTATCCAGAAGGCCGGCGGCGGCACCGGCTTCTCGTTCGATCATCTCCGGCCCGCCGGCGATCGCCTGGCCTCCAGCGGTGGTACTACCTCCGGCCCGGTCAGTTTCTGGCGCGTCTTCTCACAGGCCACCGACGCTATCCAGCAAGGAGCCTTCCGCCGTGGCGCGAATATGGGCATGATGAGCGTGGAGCACCCCGACGTCCTCAGGTTCCTCCACGCCAAGCAGCACCTGGCATCCTTCACCAACTTCAATATCTCCGTCAAACTCACCGACGCCTGGATGGCCACCCTGGCCAAGGCCCCCAACACCCCCCAGATCGTCGTCAACCCCCGCACGGGCGACCGCTACCTGCTGCCTCGCGATCTCGACCTCGATAGTTACGCCCTCGCGGACCTGCTGCCCCTCAAGCCCCGCCAGAAACCCTCCCCGACCATGGCCCGCAAGTGCTTTACGCATAGCGACTTATGGAAGATGATCACCCGATGTGCCGCCCGAACCAGCGAGCCCGGCGTCGCCTTCATCGACCGTATCAACCGCGACAACCCCACCCCGTCGCTGGGGGCTATCGAGGCCACCAACCCCTGCGGGGAGCAGCCTCTGCTGGCCTATGAAGCCTGCACACTCGGCAGTATCAACCTCGCCCGGTTCATCACCACCGTCAACGGCCAGGCCGCCATGGACTGGCCCGCCCTGGAACAGACCGTCAAGCTCTCCGTTCGCTTCCTCGACAACATCATCGACGCGGCCGCCTACCCCGTCGCGAGTATCGCCCGCATGTCGCAGGCCAACCGCAAGATCGGCCTGGGCGTGATGGGCTTCGCCGACTGTCTGTTCGCCCTGGACATCCCCTACGACTCCGAGCCGGCCGTCGAGTTCGGCGAGGACCTCATGCGCTTCGTCAACAAGGCCGCCCGCGACGCCTCCACCGAACTGGCGGGTCTGCGCGGGCCCTTCCCCAACTGGAACCAGAGCACCTGGCGATCCCGCCAGAACCGCCGTATGCGAAATGCCGCCGTTACCTGCGTGGCCCCGACCGGCACCATCAGCATCATCGCCGACTGCTCCGGCGGCATCGAGCCGCTCTACTCGCTGGTCTTCACCCGCCAGGTCCTCGACGGCAAGAAGCTCTCGCAGGTCCACCCCGCCTTCCGCGAAATCGCCGAAAAGGCGGGCTTCTGGTCCGACGCCCTGCGCAAGGAAATCCTCAAGACCGGCTCCATCGCCCACATCAAGGCCATACCCGCCGATATCCGCCGCCGCTTCCGCTGCGCCTACGACATCAAGCCCCAGTGGCACGTTCGGATGCAGGCCGCCTTCCAGAGGCACTGCGACGCGGCCGTCAGCAAGACCGTCAACCTCCCCGAAAACGCCACCGCCGCCACCGTCGACCGGGTCTACAGGCTCGCCTACGAACTCGGCTGCAAAGGCGTTACCGTCTACCGCCGAACCAGCCGCCGCCACGAACCCATGTCGCTTGATGAATGAGCGCAAGAACATGAGAGCACAAGAGCAGAAGTGCATCATCGCCGGCGGGAAACCGCGTCCATTGCGTAGCCGTGGCACGGGCATCTTGCCCGTGAGGGACCCTACCCCGGCCTCCAGCCCGTGAACAGGATTACCGCAGGCATCCCGCCCGCGCATGGACAGGGTGGCCGAGTCTTCATGCCTCGTGTGTGTGACTAATTTTACTGGCGC
>DDXG01000108.1 GCA_002347125.1 Phycisphaerales bacterium UBA2266 | reverse complement strand
GGCGTCGTTGTGGGGGTCGTCGCGATGGGCATCGGCAGCATGGTTGTGGAGATTGTCGAGGCCGCGTCGGCCGGCAACATCTTCCTGCTGCTGTTCATCACGGCCGCCGCCAGTCTCATTCTTGGCATGGGTTTGCCCACCACGGCCAACTACGTCGTCATGGCCTCTGTGACCGGGCCCGTTATTGTCCACCTGAGCGCCCGTTTCGAGGGTCCGCCCATTGCCCCCATCGCCGCCCACCTGTTCTGCTTCTACTTCGGTATTCTCGCCGACGATACGCCCCCCGTGGGCCTGGCAGCCTACGCCGCCGCCGCCATTGCCGGCGCCGACCCCATCCGGACGGGCCTCAAGGGTTTCTCCTACGACATGCGAACCGCCATTATCCCCTTCATGTTCGTCTTCAACGCCGAATTGTTGCTCAACGGTGTCCACTCCATTGCCCAGGGATTGCTCGTTTTCACGATGGCGGCCGCCGGCGCGTGCGCCTTCGCCGGCGCCGTCCAGGGCTGGTGTCTGACCCGCAATAAATGGTACGAAATCCCCATTCTTCTGGCTGCCGCTTTCATTCTTTTCTGCCCGGCCGTTCTCACGCGACTGCTGAGCCTCGACCCCGCCTTCCGCCACCTCATGTATATCCCGGGTCTGGCCCTCTATGCCCTCGCCATCCTGCTCCAGAGGCCGCGGGCCCGAACCACCGGCGGCGTTCCGTCATCACGCCGCGCGCCTCTCTGACGTTCCGGCGCCTCGTATGCTATGATACCCCATATCTATGAGATACCGGACAACGATACATATCCTGATCTGGTGCCTATCGGCGGCCGCCTGGGCGGCGTCGGATGCACAAATGCTTGAGCTTGCGGGCGACCTGGGGGTTCATGATCCGGCCATTATCCGCCAGGGTCAGACCTTCTACATTTTCTCGACCGGCCAGTCCCGGCGCGACGGCGGCGTCATCCCCATCCGGTGCTCGCGGGGCCTCTACGACTGGTCCCTCTGCGGATACGTCTTTGACCGTCTCCCGCAGTGGGCCACCGATGAAATCCCCGCTGCCCGAAGCGCCTGGGCCCCGGACATCTCGTACTTCAACAACCGCTACCACCTCTACTATTCCGTCTCCACGTTCGGCCGCAACGACTCGGCCATCGGCCTGGCCACGAACGCCACACTGGACGCCAATAGCCCCGACTACCGATGGCAGGACCAGGGCCTGGTGGTTCGCTCCCGGCCCGGCCGCGACGACTGGAATGCCATCGACGGCAATATCGTCATCGAAGACGCCGACAATGTGTGGCTCTGCTGGGGCAGTTTCTGGAGCGGCATCAAGATGCGCCGTATCGACCCGCAGACCGGCAAGCTCTCGCAGGCCGATACGACCCTGCACCGCCTGGCCGCCCGGCCCCGCAAGAATCCCCTCCGTCCGCAACCGGGCGACAACGCCGTCGAGGCCCCGTTCATTATTCGCCACGGGGACCACTGGTATCTGTTCGTCTCGTTTGACCTGTGTTGCCGCGGCGTCAACAGCACTTACAACATCGTCGTCGGCCGCTCGGACCGCGTGACAGGCCCCTATACCGACAAGGCAGGCACGCCCATGCTCGACGGCGGCGGCACGATGGTCCTGGAGGCCACCACCGCCAACTGGCGGGGCCCCGGCCATCCGGCCCTGCTGCGTGAGGGCAGCGGCGATTATCTCGTCTTCCACGCTTACCACGGCGTCACCGGCCGCTCGGAACTGAAGATCGCCAGCGTCGAATGGCGCAACGGCTGGCCCCATGTAGCCCCTCTGCCTTGAAACACCCCGGGCTACAGTTTCCTGACCCCAAAGGTCAGTAGTTCGTACTCGATCTCAAACCGTAGTTTGTGTTCCGATTCCTGCTGGGCCAGCCGCAGGAATATCTCACGGACATCCCGACGTGAGGCGGCCGCGGCCAGTTGCCGGTACAACCGGCACGAGCGGTCCTCCTTCTGAATCCCCACCAGCAGCAGCTCGGTATACGACATGCCCGGATGCACGGGCACGGCCGCCAGGTGGTCGGCAACGCCGGTATTGGTGATGACGTCGTCGCTGAATCGCTCATCCCCGTCGCGGATGGCCTCGAGGCTGGCCATGTGCGAGACCTCCTCCGACGCCAGGTCCTCCATGACCCGCGTCATTTCAGGATGGCGGAGCATCGACGCCAGCTGCATGTAGAACTCATGGGCCTGGGCCTCTCTCTGAATCGCCAACTCCAGCACATCCTCGACCGACTTGAATACATACGTTGCCATAAGGCGACTCCTTCGTCAGGGCCGGACTCGACCGGCGGAGTCTCTGCGACTGTGCTGAACGCTTCCGTCCTCGCCGATGCGGATGACCTCCTCATAGCCGCCCAGGTCGAGCCCCTCGGCCGCGGGCAGCACATCGTAGGCGACATCATCCCGCAGACAGCGGGCCGCCTCCTTGACCGCCGGCGCCAGCACCTCCTTGTAACTGAGGCCGAACTCGTTCTTTCGCTCCATCTTGAAGATGTAAGAGCCGTACATGAACATCTCGAAGCAACTGGGCATGGCGTAGCCGTAGGGCAGCACAATCGCCACCTTCGCCTGGTTCAGCAGCGTGGCCGGGTCGGGCCTCGGATGCGTCTTCGCATAGTCCGTTATCGCCCGCGCCAACTCCAGTTGCTCCGTGAACAGCACGTGATGGTCGTGGTCGCTCGTCCAGAACCAGATGAACGATGCCCCCAGGTCGTATGCCAGCTCCATCGACGGCACGCGAAGCTCCGGCTCGGCCTGGCCGTAGAGGCTCATTCCCCACTTGCATTGCAGAACCCGCGCCGGCCCGATCATCTGGCTGTAAAACCAAAGGAACTGGTTCCGCGGCGTCAGAGGGATATCCACGTCGAACATCTCATTGAGCCGCCGCAGCATCGTCCCCCGCGACCGGTTGCCCTGCACCGGCTGCCAGCGGCACTCCTGCACGATTCCGTACCGGTTGGCCTCAAGCTGATAGTACGCAGTGCTCACGTAGGTCTCCCAGATAGGGATCGCCGGCTCCGTCAGGTCCATCGTCCCAACGTCGATACCCGCCTCCCGGAGGCGACTGCGATAGACCTGGCCGTTGTTCTTTTCACGGATGTGCGCTTGCAGGTTTCGCGCGGCCTGCACCGGCGAGGCATCCCGTGCGTGCTGCCCGGCGAGGATACAGGCGGGCTCATCAATGAACATATTAGCCCCGCGGAACGTCGAGCGGAACAGCTCCTCCGGGTAGTATCGGGGCTTCTTGGCGTAGTTCTCGTAGAACACGGCTTGGCCGTCGATCCACTCGTACTGCTTCTCATCCACCAGGAAGTAGTTGATCCCGGCGGCGATCATCTTCTCGTAGTCGGCCTCGACGAACGGCGTGAAGCCGTAATTGGCGTTCGGATCGGGTCTACCCGTGCCGTCATCCTTGAAATTGCGGCTGGTGCCGATGAGCAGGTCCGGATCAAGCAAGAGCCGTCGGATATCCCGAGGCGGCCGCACACGCGCCTCCGCCGATACCTGTTTTCGCACGATGGGGTGCCCCAGGAACACCCCTTTCTCGAACAACGGCCCCTCGCAAGGTCCTTCCGCCCGCGGCAGCAATTGCCCCACGAAGTCGAACAGCGGTGTCAGGGCCCGCCCCGTCCGCTGATGCACATACTCCACCGGCCCCTTGCCGGGCTCTTCCAGGATATACCGCAGGAACTCCACGCCCTCCGGCACCGGCCACCGCAAGACGTTCCCCGTGGCCAGCAGCCATATCCTGAACCGGCTACCATCGTGCTTTTCGCATACCAGCCGATGCCAGAGCGCCTGTGGGTTGGTACGATCCGGACAAAGCGTAATCTCGACGGAACGGACCAGTGAGCCGGCCGGGTTTTCCGGCAGGACCGCTTCATAGACCGCCCGAACCGGTTGCACTGCACCCGGAGTGACGGAACAAGCCGCCGCCGACACCGCCACAATCGCGCACAAACCCAGTTTTTTCATACGTCAGGCCCCCTTTTTGCGTAACGAAACACCCGCGGAATCGCCCTATAGTACCGGTGATCTATCCCAATAGCCACTGCCAATCCGCCCGACCGGCAACGAACCCATTGATTTGGCCTGCCTTTTCTGCTAGAATACATGTGCAAGAAGGTTTCACTGTTTCTGGGGGGCCTTGAGATGTTGCCTGCCCGTTGTACGGCGGGTATTCATCATGGAGTAGGGGTTTGTATCCAAACCGGCCGCGGCACCAGCCTGACGGCGGAGGTGGGTTGCGAAGCATCCCCTTGGTACGCTGCATTTTGTTAAGGAATGACCGTACATGGGCAGACTGACGTTGGGTGTCCTGTTGGCAACATCTCTGAGTCTGTTGGCAGCTTTGTCGGCCCGCGCGGCGTGTCCGGCCGGCGACGTCTCCGGCGACTGCAAGCTGGACTGGAAGGATATCCAGGTCCTGTCCGCCTACTGGCTGGAATCCCCGGCCGACATAGGGGATATCAACTCCGACAACGTGGTTGACGGCCGGGATTATGCCCTTCTGGCCGATAGCTGGCGAATCGAACCGCCCGCCAACATTGTCATCAACGAGATTCACTACAACCCCGACGTCAAGACCGACCTCGTCGAGTTCATCGAACTCCATAACCCCGGCCCGAACGACGTGGACCTGTCCGGCTGGTACTTCCGCGATGGCGTTTCCTACGTGTTCGAACCCAACACGGTCCTGGCCGCCGACTCGTACCTGGTCGTGTGCCAGAATCTCGACGCCATGCGCAACAGGTTCTGGGATTCATGGCCGCGCGGCATGCCCTGGGACCTGATCTACGGTCCCTACGAAGGCAGTCTGAACAATGACGGCGAACAGCTTGAGTTGTGCGACTCGCACGGGCAGCTCGTCGACCGCGTCGATTACAAGCTCGGCTTCCCGTGGCCCACTGTCGGGGACGCCCCGGGCGGCACCCTGTCCGGCCGAGGGTCTTCCATCCAACTGACCAACCCCTCCTTCGACAACGACCTGGGCGGCAGTTGGCGGTCCGCCTATCCCTCCCCGGCCCGCGCCAATACCGGCGTCTTCACAACGAACGTGTCCCCCCACATCCGCCAGGTCTCTCACGATCCCAAGCAGCCGCGCTCCGGCGAGATGGTGACTATCACGGCCAAAGTGACTGACGATGACGGCGTCGCGTCCGTAACGCTCTATTATCAGATTGTCAATCCCGGCAGCTACATCTCCATCAACCACAGCGAGTACTACAGCAACTGGACGGCGATCGCCATGCGGGACGACGGGCTCGGAGGCGACCGTACCGCCGGCGACAGTATCTACACCGGCCGCCTGCCCGGGTCTGTCCAGACCCACCGTCGCCTTATTCGCTACAAGATCCATGTCGCCGACACGGTCGGCGTTTCTCAGATGGTCCCGTATCTCGACGACCCGCAGCCTAACTTCGCCTACTTCGTTTATGACGGAGTCCCCGCATGGCGGGGCTCCATCCGCCCGGGGTCCCAGCCGGAGGTCGATTATTCCGCCGAGGTCATGCGGTCCGTGCCGGTCTATCACCTCCTGAGCACCAAGCAGAACGTCGAGAACGCCACCTGGCTCCAGAAGTACCGCGGCAGCGACTATCTCTGGTCCGGCACGTTCGTCTACGACGGCGACGTCTACGACCACATCCGCTTCCGCGCCCGCGGCGGGGTCTGGCGGTACTCCATGGGCAAGAACATGTGGAAGTTCGACTTCAACCGCGGGCACTACTTCCAGGCCCGTGACAACTACGGACGCCCGTATGGGACGACATGGGACAAAATCAATTTCTCGGCCTGCATCCAGCAGGGCAGCTTCGGCCAGCGCGGCGAACACGGCCTGGTGGAGGCCCTGACATTCCGCATGTTCGAGCTGGCCGGTGTTCCCGCCCCCAAGACCCACTACGTCCACTTCCGCATTATCGACGAGGCCAATGAAGACGGCCGCTTGAATGCCGCCCACTCCCCCATCACGACCTCCGGCACCCAGTTCGACGGCGATTTCTGGGGGCTGTACCTTGTGCTGGAGCAGATGGACGGTCGCTTCCTCGATGAGCACGGCCTGGCCGACGGTAATCTCTACAAAATGGACAGCGGCGCCGACGACGCCGGCCCCGGCGGCGGCGCGCTCAATAATCAGGGACCCACCCAGCCGTCCGACAACTCGGACCTCGTCGCCTTCCTGGCGGGCAACCCGACGGGCCAGGCCGCCTGGTGGGGCCAGAATGTCGAACTGGACCGCTACTACAGCCACCGGGCCGTCCAGCACGCCTCTCACCACGGCGACATCACGGAGAAGAACTACTTCCTGTACCACTGCCCGGAACCGACCACCAACGAATGGGGGACCTTCGAGCGATGGTCTCTGTTGCCCTGGGACGTGGACCTGACCTGGACCACGTACTATCGCCCGGAGAACATGACCGATGTGTTCTATAATCGCGGCATCCTCGGTTTCAGCGAAATCGCTGTCGCCGCCCGCAACCGGGTGCGCGAGTTCAGCGACCTGCTCTTTAATCTCGAACAGATGACGCAACTGATCGACGAGTACGCGGCGGTCATCAACGACCCATCCGGTGGCCTGTCCATCGTGGACGCCGACCGCGCCATGTGGGATTATCACTGGGTCGTGGGCGACGCGGCCTATCCGACCTATATCGATCAACCCGCCTCCAACAAGGCCGGCCAGGGGCGTTTCTATGAAGAAGCCCAGGACCAGGGCTACAGCCGCTCCTTCGAGAACATGGTCCAGGTCCTCAAGGACTACATGACCTCCATGCCCACTCGAAGTCCCTCGGGGCAGTGGTTCGACGGCCGCTTCGCCTACATGGCGTCGCTGGCCCAGGACTCGGCCATACCCAACACCCCCACGATCAGCGTCACCGGCCCGGCGGGATTCCCCATCAACGCCCTGACCTTCCAGTCCAGCGCCTTTGGCGACCCCCAGGGCAGCGGCACCTTCGGCGCTATCAAGTGGCGCATCGCCGAAGTCGCGGCCGGCTCGGTCTGGATCCCCCCGAGCAATGACGTGGTCTACTTTGGCTACGCCTCGCGATGGAAATACTTCCTGGGGACGCAGGAGGCCACCTCGCCCGATGTCACCCTCTGGCGCGAACCCGGATACAACGACGCCGCATGGTCCGAGGGCGCGGCCCCCATCGGCTGGGGCAACCCGACGTCCTTTGTCATAAACACGATACTCCCGGGTTCCAGCACCACGAAGTGCATCTTCGTCCGCAGGAAGTTCACCGTCGACGACCCCAGCCGTCTTACCGGATTGCGGCTGGAGACCATCTACGATGACGGTTTCAACGTCTGGATCAACGACACGCACGTCCTGCGTGTGAACATGAGCACGTCCAGCCCGACATACACGGACCGCGCGTCGGCGACGAATTACTCCGCCGAGGTCCCGGTTAGTTTTGACTTGCCGGACCCGTCAACCTATCTCGTGCCGGGCGAGAACGTCATCGCGATTCAGGTCCATAACCGCTCGACAACCACCGGCGACTGCTTCATCGACGCTCGACTTGTCGGCACGCTGAAGAGCCAAGGCGGCGGCGATCCCGATCCGATCCGCACCGAGGGCAAGTACGAGATCACGGCCGTCTGGGAGAGCCCGCAGATCTATCCGCTCAACCGGGATATCACGATTCCCACCCGCGGTCTTGAGCGGGACCGGACCTATCGCGTCCGCTGCCGCATGAAGGACAACACCGGCCGATGGAGCCACTGGTCGGCCCCGATTCAGTTCGTCGCCGGTCCGCCCGTGCCCTCGGCTATCGCCCAGAACCTTCGCGTCACGGAGATTATGTACAATCCCGCCGCCGGGCCCATCGGCGACACCAACGACAACAACGAGTATGAGTTCATCGAAATCAAGAACATCGGCGGCCAGACGCTCGACCTGACCCACGTATCGTTCACCGAGGGCATCCGCTTCGACTTCGCCGACAGCCATATCACCAGCCTGGCCCCGGGGCAGTTCGCCCTTGTGGTCCGGAACGAGCAGGCCTTCACGTCCCGCTATGGTCCGCAGGCGGCGGCCCAAGTCGCCGGCGCCTATATCGGCAGGCTCGACAACAGCGGCGAACAGATCCGTATCGAGGACTATTGGCAGGGCGTCATCCAGGACTTCCGATACAACAACAGTTGGTACACGAACACGGAGGGCCGCGGCTTCTCGCTCACGATTCGCGACGCCTCCGCGGCCGATCCCAATCTCTGGTCCGTCAAGGAAGGCTGGCGGCCGAGCACCCTGTATGGGGGCTCGCCGGGATTCGACGACGACGGGTCGGTCCCGCTGCCGGGCTCGGTTGTCATCAATGAACTGCTGGCCCATTCCCACATGGAGGCCTCGGACTGGATCGAGCTGCACAACACCACGGCCGAGCCGATCAATATCGGCGGCTGGTTCCTCAGCGACAACGACTCCACTGACGCATCCCGAAGGAAATACCGGATTGCCGATGGGACGACCCTCGAACCCTACGGTTACATCGTGTTCTACGAGAATCTCCATTTCGGCAATCCCGCCGACCCCGGCGCGCTTGTGCGTTTCGCATTGAGCGAAAACGGCGAGGAAGTGGTTCTCAACAGCGCCACCGGCAGCACGCTGACCGGATACCGCGACTACGAGGACTTCGGCGCCTCGCCGACCGGCGTGGCCTTCGGACGCCACATCAAGGGCGACGGCTCCAACAACTTCGTACTGATGAGCGAAAACACCCCCGGCGCCGCCAATGCCTATCCGCTGGTCGGTCCCATCGTGATCAACGAGATCATGTACAACCCGCCCTCGGGCAACCAGAACGAGGAGTATATCGAACTGCTGAATATCACCGGCACGGCCGTCACGCTCATGGACCCACTGACCGGCGTGCCGTGGCGTTTCACCGACGGCATCGAGTACGTTTTCTCGACGTCGCCTCCGCTGACCGTCCCGGCCGGGGGGCGGGTCATGGTCGTCCGGAGCCTGGCGGACTTCACCGCTCGCTACGGCGCGATGCCGGTGGGCGTTCCCATCCTCGAATTCGACTCCGGCGCCCTCGACAACGCCGGCGAGAAGCTCGAAATCAGCATGGGCGGCGACGTCGATTCGCAGGGCGTGCGGTACTACATCCGCGTGGACCGGGTCAACTACAGCGACGGCTCGCACCCGGTTGGCGCCGACCCGTGGCCGCCCGCCGCCGACGGCGCAGGCAAGTCGCTGACGCGAGTCAATCCACTGGCCTACGGCAACGACGTCATCAACTGGACCGCCGCCGACCCCACGCCCGGATACTGAGTGGCCATCGCGGAAGAATGAATGATCATCCGGTAAGAATGATTGTCATTCTGAGCGAAGCGAAGAATCTGGCCGTGAGCCCGTGATAGCGCCCGGTGGAAATCCAGATGCTTCGCTACGCTCAGCATGACAACAGGTCGTTGGGCCCGGCATGACAACGTATTACCGGGTTCGGTGTGACAGACCGGTTTCCATTCTTGCGGCAGTCTCTGAGCAGGGGTCGTTATCTGCGCAGGGCCTTTCGCACGTTTCTCATGCGGACCTCCGGCGCCGGATGCGTGGCGAAATAGCTGCTCAGGTCGTGTTCGCCCGGATGGTCCCGCAGGGCCGCCAGACGCGACAGAAGTCGCACCGGCGCACCCGTATCGCACCCGGCCGCCTCCGCCAGGCGCGCCCCCAGGGTGTCGGCCTCGGTCTCCAGGTCCTGCGAGTAGGCGCTCACGAGAAACTCCACGCCCACCTTCTTGAGCCACGCCCCCAGAGCCCCCCGGACCGGCATGACCCGCGACGCGGTCGCAATGGCCGAATCCGTCACGATCCGATTGATGGCGTGGCCGCGAATGACGTGTCCCATCTCATGGGCCAGCACGAAAGCGACCTCATCGCCGTCGCGTTCGCACAGGTCGATCAGCGACCGCGTGATGTAGATGAATCCTCCGGGCAGGGCGAAGGCGTTCGGCTCGCCCGTCGCCAGCACCTCAAAATCGAACCGCCGTCTCTGGTTGGCCACGTGTCGGGCCAGCCGGTCCCCGATGTCGCGCACAAACCGCCTTGTGCCCTCATCCAAATCCACATCGACCTGGCTGGTCAACTCGTGCGCCAGGTCCAGACCCACGCGGCGTTCGATGGCAATGGCGTCGGCCTCCGAACCGGCCAACGACTGCCACATCCACTGCGCCTTGCGGACCTTGGGGCCCACCTTGCGGCCCAGGTTGTAGAAGAATCCTGCCACGTCGATGCTCCGAAGGCCGTCGCGGCCTCAAATCCCCAGTTCTTTCCTGGTTTCGGCAAACTTATCTACGGCCAAATCGAGGTCTTGTTGGGTGTGGGCGGCCGATACCTGGGTCCGGATCCGCGCCTGGCCCTTCGGAACCACCGGGTACGAGAAGCCTACCACATAGATGCCCTTGCCAAGCAGTCGATCCGCCATCTCCTTGGCCAGGCGGGCGTCGCCCAGCATGACCGGGACGATGGGGTGCTCGCCGGGCACAATCCTGAGGCCCGCGTCGGAGATTCTCCGCCGGAAGTACCGGGTATTGTCCATCAGGCGGTCGCGCCACTGCGTCGAACCGGAGAGCATCTCCAGGACCTTCAGCGACGCCGCCACGATGGGCGGAGCCAGTGTGTTGGAGAAAAGATACGGCCGCGATCGCTGGCGAAGCAGTTCGATAATCTGCCGCCGGCCGGTGGTATAGCCGCCGCTGGCGCCGCCGAGGGCCTTGCCGAGGGTCCCGGTGATGATATCGACGCGGCCCATGACCCCGCAGTGCTCCGGCGTGCCCCGGCCTCGGGCGCCCATGAAGCCAACGGCGTGCGAGTCATCGACCATCACCAAGGCGTCGTATCGATCCGCCAGGTCGCAGATGCCCGCAAGATTGGCGATCACGCCGTCCATCGAGAAGACGCCGTCCGTGGCGATCAGCCGGAAACGAGCCGACCGGGCCTGCCGCAGCTTGTCCTCAAGGTCCGCCATGTCGTTGTTGGCATAGCGAAATCGCTGCGCCTTGCACAGGCGGATGCCGTCGATGATGGAGGCATGGTTGAGCTGGTCGCTGATGATGGCGTCCTGGTCCGTCAGGAACGTCTCGAACAGGCCTGTATTGGCGTCGAAGCAGGAACTGTACAGAATCGTATCCTCGGTCCCGAGAAACCGCGAGATCGCCGCTTCAAGCCGCTTGTGAATCTCCTGTGTGCCGCAGATGAAACGGACACTCGACAATCCGTAGCCCCACTGATCGAGGCTGTCCCTGGCGGCCCGGATGACATCCGGATGGTCCGCCAGACCGAGGTAATTATTGGCGCAGAAATTGAGCACCTCCTGGCCCGTGGAGACGCGGATACGGGCATTCTGCGGGCTCGTGATGATGCGCTCATCCTTGTACAGACCCGCCTGGCGAATCTGCTCGATCTCGGCGGCGATATGGTCTTTCATGGCAGCGAACATGGTTCGTTTCTCGTATTTCGTCGTTCGTATTTCGTATTGCGCAGGGCGTATTGCGTACTGCGCCGCCGTGGCGGCCTTTGCCGACGGCAAGGGCCGGGGCGAACCAGCCCTTCGCCGGCGCGAAAGGCTGCCACCCAACTCGTTCGTCATTCGTGTTTGGTTGGGGCGTCTGACCAGTCGAGGATCACCTTGCCGGATTGGCCGGTGGACATGGCCTGGAAGCCCTCTTCAAACTCGGTGTAGTGCAGCCGGTGCGTGATGACGGGGTCGAGGTCAAGGCCCTTCTGAATGAGCATGGTCGCCTTGTACCACGTCTCGAACATCTCACGGCCGTAGATGCCCTTGATCGTCAGACCGTTGAAGACGACGTAGTCCCAGTCAATCTCCGTGGGCGGCATGATGCCGAGCAGGGCGATCTTGCCGCCGTGGCAGATATTCCGCAGCATGGCCTTGAACGCGGTCGGCGACCCGGACATCTCAAGGCCCACATCGAACCCCTCCCTCATGCCGAGCTGCTTCTGTGCGTCGTCAACGGTCTGTGTACGCACGTCGAGGGCCAGCGTAGCCCCCATTCGCCGGGCCAGCTCCAGCCGGTACGGGTTGACGTCGGTGATGACGACATAGCGGGCCCCGGCGTGGCGGGCTACTCCCACCGCCATGCACCCGATAGGTCCGGCCCCGGTGATCAGGACATCCTCGCCGACAAGGTCAAACGACAGCGCCGTATGCACGGCATTGCCGAAGGGATCGAAACACGACAGGATATCCGGCGAGATGCTGGGGTCGCAATGCCAGACATTCGAGACGGGGATGGAAAGGTACTCGGCGAAGGCCCCATCGCGGTTGACGCCGATGCAGTTGGGTTCGATGCACAGATGCCGCCGGCCGGCGCGGCAGTTCCGGCACCGTCCGCAGACGATGTGCCCCTCGCCGCTGACCAGTTCGCCCTTCTTGACATCGCTGACGTTGCCTCCGACCCGCTCGACGGTGCCGACGAACTCATGCCCAATGGTCATGGGCGTCTTGATGGTCTTCTGCGCCCAGGCGTCCCATTTGTAGATGTGCAGATCCGTGCCGCAGATCGATGTCTTGAGCATCTTGATCAGGACGTCGTTCGGCCCGACCTGGGGCATCGGGACCTCATCGAGCCACAGACCACCCTCGGCCTTCTTCTTGACAAGCGCCTTCATGCGTTACTCCAACGACACACACGACTCATGACACATGACTCACGCCGCCGGGCCGACGGTTGGCTACGCCCCCGGCGTTTCTGTGCCTGAGTGTACGCCTGAGGACAGCGGCGGTAAAGGGATTTCGACCGGCCGGCCCAGCTCAATCGAGGATGCGGACCTGGGCGTGGTCCGCATCGACCGTGATGGTCTGGCCGGTCCTGATGATCCGCGTGGCAGGCCCCACGTTCACGACCGCGGGGATGCCGTACTCGCGGGCCAGGATGCTGCCGTGGCTGAGGATACCGCCCTGATCCATGACAATTGCGGCCGCCGGCAGAAAGTAGGGGGCCCAGCCGGGGTCGGTGAAGGGCGCCACGAGTATCTCGCCCGGCTGGATATGGCTGTCGGAATCGGCCAGGAGGATGACGCGGGCCTTGCCGGTGGCGACGCCGGAACTGGCGCTGATGCCGCGTAGGACGGTTGCGGAACCATCCACGGCGTCGGGCACGAAGTTGTCGGGGTCGAATCGGCCGATGATGATGTCTGGCGGTGTGATAGAACAGAGCTTCTCGTATTCGCGGCGGCGTTGAGCGATAGTCCGTGACAGATCGACCGGGATGTTGCCTTCCAGGTGCGACTTGATTTCCTCAAGGCGCATGAAGAAGATGTCGTCGGGGTCGGACAGGTCGCCCCGTTCGGCGAGTCGGCGGCCCAATTCGAGCAGTGCCCGGCGGCCCGCCGCGATCAGCCGGACGACTTCGTTCTTGGTATTCTCGCGGAAGGTACAGGCCTGGGCGGCCACCCGCACAAAATGCGTTAACAGCAGGCGCTGGATGGGATTACGCAGGCGGGCCCTGCATTCATCCAGGGCCAGTCGCCGCTGCTCGGCCGTTTCCTGCCGGTGCTCGCGGGGGTCCTTGGAGCCGAGGCAGCGGATGTAGCTGCGAACCATGTCGAGGACATAGTCGGGCCTTTCGAACCAGCGGGCGTTATAGAGTTCAAGCTCGCCCCGGCAGTGGTGCCCATGCTCGACGATGAATCTCTCCCAGGCAGCCAGGAAGCGACCTCCTTCGGGCAGTTGCGTGATAGCGTCGCGGGTGTCCGCCCAGGAGCGGCCCGCGAGGATGGTTTGCTCGATCCGGGGGGATTCGGCGGCGATTCGGGCGAGATCCCAGAGGGCGTGGCCGGCTTCAGCGTCGGCCATGCCGCCCAGCCCCGCGAAGAGCCGTCCCGCGATGCGGCCGTGCTCGTCGCCCAGCCAGCGTTGGGTCAGAATGTATGTCAGCGGCAGGGCGTAGAGGCTCGTCACGACGTACAGCAGGTCGATGTTCGCAAACGGGCCCTGGGCCGTGTCGGCGAACATGTCAATGAGTTCTCTGACGGCAACGCCTGGAATATCGACGGCCGCCAGGCGTTCATTGGCTGCGATGATCTGCTGTAGGAAGACCCTGGATTTCGCGGGCCGGTGCGTGTAGAGGTCCCACAGCGTCAGAGGCAGGCGAAGGAGCACCCTGGCGAAACTGGCGTGCAGGTCGGGCAGATCTTCGTCGGCGAGGTCGAGACGGCCGGTGCGGTAGGGTTCGGCGTGGCCGCCGCCGAAGAGACTCTCGGCGTCGGCACGATGGAGACCGGGCAGATGGCCGAATACGGCCATGCCGGTATTGATGTTCCAGTAGAGGCGACCGGCGACGACGTCCATGAAGGGGTGCCCGCCGGGGTCGACGCAGAGGATCTTGAAGATGCCGGCGAAGAGCCGACGGCGCATCGGGCACAGGACGGAGTCGGTAATGGGCGTCATGACGTCGGGAGCGACCTCGCCGAGATTCAGGTTCGTCCAGACCTGGCGGTCCTCCCAGGACAGGTCCACGGGCTTCGTGGTGATGGGGCGGGATTGCAGGACGTACAGATTTCGCCGCCTGAAGGCCCACTCGATGTCCTGGGGATCGCCGAACACACACTCGACCCGCCGGGCCAGCTTCGCCACGCGGCGGGCGGCCTTATGCGAAAGCGCGGCTGAGGCCGTCTGGGCGGCATCGAGCGGAACAAGCTGTGTTGTGCCCGCCTCGCCCAGACGCGACGCCACGGGCTTGTGGCCGCGCAGCCACCCGATGAACCTGAGGGTCTTCTTGTCAAAGGTGTAGCGGTCGGGCGTGATCCTGCCGCCGACAAGCGCCTCGCCCAGACCGAAGGTCGCTTCGAGCGTGATAGTCGCGGCCCGGCCGGTGAGGGGATTGGCCGTGAAGGCGACCCCTGAAACGTCGGCGTCGATGAGTTGCTGGACGATGACGGCCATTGCGACCGTGCGGTGATCGAAACCATTAACTCTGCGGTATTCAAATGCCCGGACATTCCACAGGGAGGCCCAGCATCTCTTGACGGCCTCAAGGCAGGCGTCCACGTCGCGCAATCCCAGGAAGCTGTCGTGCAGGCCCGCGAAGGAGTGTCCCGGCAGGTCCTCGCTCGTGGCCGATGAACGAACGGCCAGGAGAGGGGCCCGCAGGCCGGCCACGGCGCCGGATATGGCTTGCGCGAGACGGCCAGACAGGGGCGAGTGGATAATCCGGTCGCGCAGTCCGGCGAGCAGGTCCGCTGTCCTGCCGTCGGGGCGCTCCACCGCCGCGACAGCCGCTTCCATATCGGCGACGATGCTGTTATCACGCAGGTGGGCGCGATAGGTTTCCGCCGTGATGAAGAACGCCGGCGGAACCGGCAATCCCGCACGGGCCAGGCGGGCGAGCCCGGCCGCTTTGGGGCCTATACGACCGGCCGGGACATCGGCGGCCTCGGCCATCGAGACGATACTGTACTCGGTCATCGTATTCCGTGATTCCGAGGATTCCCAGGAGCGCTGTTCGCGGCAGGGCGGCTGCATTCAGGGGCCGTCATGCCCGGCAGGTCAGGCATCCGGCAGGTCCATTGGACAGGCCCAATCCACGCGTTCAAGCTCCAGGGTCCGCCGGTACTGGGTCATGTCGGGCGTCAGAGCGGTGACGGTAATATAGCCGGCCTCAATGCCGGAAATGTCGGTCTCGTTGGCGTCGGGCAGGTGTCGATCCCCGGCGAGCGTGAAACGCCGGATGCCGTCGCCGCCCGTTTCTTCGATGTAGTGCTCCTCGAATCCCGTGCTGGACTGGGGCACGACATGCACCCCCCTGGGCCGACCCCGCGACAGCAGCGGGATATTGACGTTAATGACGTCGCCGGGCCGTATGGGCAACAGCCGCTTGATGACCTCCACCGCATACCGGGCGCCCAGATCGAACAACGGGGCTGATTCGGGCAGCTCACGGGCCAGGCTGACGGCAATCGCCGGCAAGCCCAGAAACGCCCCCTCCATCGCCGCTGCAACCGTCCCGGAATAATACACGTTGATGCCCACGTTGGCGCCGTCGTTCATCCCGGACACGACCAGGTCGACGGGCTTTTCGATGAGCTTGAGGACCGCCAGTTTCACACAGTCGGCCGGGGATCCGGTCACGCTGTAGCCGGTGAACAGTCCGTTGATGGTTACCTCGCGGGCCTCCAGCGGACGGCGAAACGTGATGCTGTGGCCGACGCCGGAGCGCGCATCGGCCGGCGCGACCACCGTCACATCGCCCAGTTGCACCAGTTGTTTGTACAGGGCCGCCAGGCCCGGAGCCTCTATACCATCGTCGTTGGCCAGCAGGATCTGCATCGTGTTTCGTATGTCTTCGTTCGTATTTCGTGTGGCGGGATTCAGACCGAAAACCATCCCGCACGGCATTCTAGCGGCGGCCATCCATCCTGTCAATTGACAGTCTTGCGCAGGGGGCCGTAGAATGGCCGCATGAACGGCAAAGCGGCGAATCATGGACAGCGGGTAATGAGCAGGGATGAGGTTCGCGCGTTCGACAGGTGGGCCATTGAGCAATTGGGCCTGCCGGGGGTGGTGCTGATGGAGAACGCCGGCCGTGGGTGCGTCGAGGTCATTGTCCAGAGACTGGGTGGTGTGGCGGGCAGGACCGTCGCCATCCTCTGCGGGACGGGCAACAACGGCGGCGATGGGTACGTCATCGCCAGGGGCCTGGTCAATCGCGGAGCGACCGTGCGCCTGGCCATTGCGGGTGATCCCGGCCGCATTCGCGGCGACGCAAGGACGCATCTGGACGTCTGGCGGCGCATGGGCGGGGCGGTTGTGCCTCTGGATCTTGGCGGAGACATCGTATGGCAGGTGAAGGAACTCGTCATTGGGGCGGACCTGCTGGTCGATGCGGTCTTCGGCACCGGGCTGAGCGGGACGGTCCGCGAAGATTACCAACGTCTGATCGAGGCGGTCAACGACAGCGGAGTAGATGTATTAGCCGTCGATATCCCATCCGGACTGGACTGTGACACGGGCCTGCCTCTGGGAGCGGCCGTGAGGGCTTCCTGTACGGTCACATTCGTTGCCGCCAAGCAGGGGTTCGCCAATCCCGGCAGCGCCACCTACACGGGAGTGATCCACGTCGCCTCCATCGGCGTCGAACCGTGGTCCATGCCGCCGGCGTGAATCAGAACGCGCCCGGCCTCTTGATCTGACTGTTGTACCCTATAAAATCCAGAAACGTTTCATACTTGAACACGGGAATCCACAGGGTCTTCGCCAGCGACTGGGTCTGCTTGTACTCTTCGAGCCGCCGCATCGCGTCATCATAGTACTGCTGTAGCGCCGGCTCCAGTTCAAGCTCGTCAAAGGTAGGTCGCTTGGGGACGAACGGCGTATTCCCGATGATGATGAAGTCGGTGTCCGCCGAGACGGTCTCCACGGCCTTGCCGCCCCATCTTGCAACGAGACCTCGAATCTTCTCAGCGGCGCCGGGATCCGTCTTGCCGTCCCCGTCAAGGTCGAAATCACCCGTGACGGTGAACACGTTGATCTGTCCTCGGTCCCAGATGAGATTGGCCACCAGATCATCCGTCATGATCGGTCGTTTGCGGCTGCCCGAGGTAATCTTGGCTGCGCAGTAATTCTTGTAGATGTCGAAGACTTCAATCTCCGCCTTGGGCTTGGTGTCACGGGTGATGGCCGCTCCGCGATCGTACACGGCAAGGGTCAGACCTTTATAGGCCCTGTCGTCACTGCCGAAATCGAGGTGAACAACGTTGGCCAGATCATCCACAAGAATGACCTTGCCGTCCGGCCTGTACGCAGGTGTATTGGCGTCCGGCGGCGGCGACACCACAAAGAGCCGCTCACGGGCGTTCTTGAGCTGCGTCTCAGCCTTGCCGAGGTCGGATTGTGTGCCGGCGAGCGTCTGATTCGTCTGATCAAGCCTGCCCCGCACCTCATCGAGTTGAAGCGCCAGAGTCTGGACCCGCTCATCGGCCGTTTGCAGCAGGAGTTTCTCAAGATCATCATAACGGCTTTGTATCTCGTCGACTTTCGCCTGGAGCCTCTGTTTCTCCGCGGTCAGGGTCTCGCGCTCCTCAGCCTGAGTCGTGATCGCATCGTCGAACTTGGCCTGCAACTGGCTCAGTTCCCCGCGAAGCGCCTCGGCGGCGTCAAGCGAATTGGCCAGCTCAACCTGGAGCTTCTGGACGATGGGAACCAGCCCGATCGTGTTGGGGTCGGTGATGACGATGTGCTTGCCGGCCAAGGTAACGACACTGTCGAGTTGACCCCTGAGTGACTGGTGCTTGACTTCGGCCGACGTGCCCGGGGCCACTCCTCCAGTGATCATGGCCACGGCCTGATCGTGGTAGCCCACCATCAATGACACCCAGCTCTCGCCGGCCTGCTTATTGCCCACCAACTTGCCCAGGTTGCGGAGTTCCGAGGCGTTCACCAGCTCATCCAGGTCCTTCTGGACCGTAGCGGCGTTGGTCTTGTACTCCTCAGCTTTGATATAGAAGACAACCGCACAGGCGATGGCTATGATCGTCAGGAAGATACAAATGACCAAGCCGTAGAGCATGGCGTTGCTTTGCTGTCTTTTGCCCGGCGGCATAAGCAGGACTCCTTAGAACGTGACTGTGCTGATACCCTCGAAATCCGTTCAACGCGCGTTCGCAGTCAAGCCCCCACCTCCAAACAATGATACGAAGCTTTGCAGGCTCGAAGAGGCTTTCCAGCCCATATTATCTGCTAAAACGGCTTCTGAGTCAACAAAAAAACGGTCTTGGGGCTGTTTTGGGCGGTCCAAGGCGGTTTTCGGGGCCCGACGGGTCCTCCACCTCGCCGGGCCGCCAGTTATGGGATGCCGGCCAGCAGTCCCGGCAGTTCGGCCAGCCGGTCAATCCGCCGCTTCGCCGTCGCCGGGGCCTCAACGGCGCTTTTCGTGTGAATCGCCCTTGCCCGCCGCACCCGTACCGTCAGGAAGCCTAGGGCGTTCGGCGCGACAAAGTCCTTCTGTTCGTTATCACCGACGTAAACCATCCGGTCAGGCGGAACTCCCAGGGCCGCGACGATCTTCTCAAATCCGACCGGCGAGGGCTTCCAAAACGCCCGCCCCAGGGCCTCCGTGTAGACGATGCACTCAAAGAACCGCTCGATACCCAGGGCCCGGACCTTCAGTTGCTGGGCCGGCAGGAAGCCATCGGTCAGCAACCCAAGCGAGTAACGCCCCTTCAGGGCTTTGAGAACATCGAGGGATTCGTTGGGCAGGGTGATTGGAGGCTCGTGTTCGCGGTATACCCTCACCAAGGTCTCGATAGCGGTCTCATCGTAAGGGATGCCCAGTTCATCAAGGGCGGCATTGAAAGTCCGGCTATGGTTACCCCCGGCGAACTGGCCCCAAAGGGCCTGAAAGATGCCATCCTCCGATTGCAGTGAATACCGTTCGGCCAGATACCCGGATACGGCGGCCAGGCCGCTGCGACAGTAGTCGATTTCGTCATAGAGCGTGTCATCGAGGTCGAAAACGACCGCTTCGATCATGGCTGCTTCTCACATAAGTGCGGTAAGGGCAGGGATTTATATTGCAGGCCGCGGTATCGGCACGGTATAAAGCCCCTGACCGGGCGATCATAATATTACGTCGGTCGCGGGCAAATGTCGATAGTTTTGATGTGCCGGGACCGCAGCGGGCGAATCCCGGCGTCAGTACGTGTCCTGTTGTGTATTCGGCCGGGCAAGGCGTTCCGGTCAGTGGATGAGGACTGCTGGATGAAGTTTCTGCGTATACTGCGGCCTGAACATTGGACGAAGAATGTATTCGTCTTCGCGGCGCTGCTGTTCGGCAAGAAGCTGATTGGCCCGGCCGATGAGGTCTGGCTCTCGCTGGGCAGGACGCTGGCGGCCTTTGTGTGCTTCTGCCTGGCCGCCTCCGCGGTCTACATCTTTAACGACATCATCGACAGGCCCGCGGACCGCTTGCATCCACAGAAGAAGCTCAGGCCCATCGCCGCCGGGCACGTGTCGGTTGCCCCGGCCCTGTTTCTGGCGTTTCTATGCACCCTGACGGCGATAGCCGGGGCGTGGATGCTGTCGGAGCCCCTCATGGCCATCGTGGCCGGGTACGTGGCGCTGATGGTCATGTATTCGCTGGTCCTCAAGAAGATGCTGATTCTGGATTGTATCGTGATCTCGGTCGGCTTCTGTCTGCGGGCGATCGCCGGGGCCGTCGTGCTCAGCGTATTTATTTCACCGTGGCTGATTATCTGCACGTTCGCGTTGTGCCTGTTTCTGGCTTTCGGCAAGCGCCGCAGCGAAATTGCCCAGCTTGCCACCGACAGCGAGTCGTTTCGAGCCACCTTGGGCGGCTACACACCGGAACTTCTGGCACACATGCTGGATGTGACCAGCGTACTGGCGGTGGTCTGCTTCCTGCTGTATACGATGGACGATCGCACTCTGAAGCTGTTCGGAACGAACCATCTGGTCTATACGACCCCGATCGTGCTCTATTGTATCTTCCGCTTCAGTGCCCTGATCCAAACCGGCCGATTCAGCGGTCCGGTGCAGTTGATCTTGCGGGATGTGCCGTTTCAGGTGGGGTCGGTTCTCTGGGTCGTCGCCTGTGTATTGATCATCTATGGGCAGCGGCTGGGCATTGGAACCTGACCAACGTCCATGAGTCGAATCGAAAGGGTCTGACCGGAACTCTATGGCTAAACAACGTTTACAGAGGATTCTTGCCGCCGCGGGCGTGGATTCACGCAGGAACTGCGAACAGTTGATCCTCGACGGCGCCGTGCGGGTCAACCGCCGGGTCGTGGACACGCTGCCGGCATTCGCAGACCCCCAGACCGACATCATCACCGTCAACGGACGCCGCATCCAGGCCGAACGCAAGGTCTACTACCTGCTGAACAAACCCAAGAACGTGATCTGCACAAGCCATGACCCTCAGAACCGCCGCACGGCCGTGGACCTGCTCGGCGCTGGTGCACGTGTCTTCTGTGTTGGGCGGCTCGATGCCGACACCACCGGCCTGATCCTGCTGACTAACGACAACGAGCTGGCCAATCGCATGACCCACCCCCGTTACGGAGTGCCCAAGACCTACCTCGTTACGGTCAAGGGGCAGGCCACCGGTGTAGCGGCCGAGAAGATCAAGAAGGGTATCTGGCTGGCCGAGGGCAAGACGAACCCCGCCGCCGTCAAGATTCTAAAGCGTGGGCATGTTGAATCGCTCGTGGAAATCACCATCAAGCAGGGGCTTAACCGGCAGCTCAGGCGGATGTTCGCCCAAGTGGACCTGCCTGTTAAGGCGCTCAAACGCACCCGGATCGGCAAGCTGGACGACCGCAAGCTGAGCGTCGGGCGTTTCAGAGAACTGACCCCGGCCGAGGTGGAGTATCTCAGGAAGATCAGCGGGCAAGAGGCATAGGATGGCTTCAAGACGCAAAGGCAGGGATGCCGCACGACAAACCGGACGTGATTCTCGCCGCCGCAGACCCAGGGACCGAACGGAGCGGGCAGCGGACAGGCAACCTCAGGAGGTCCGACCCTCCACGCGAGCTGAAACGCCAAAGAATCCGCGCCCCTCGATCAGCAGGCGGCGGCTGTGGATTTACCGGCTTGTCGCGGCGACTGTAATCCCCGTTGTACTGCTGGTGCTGGTGGAGATTGCCCTGCGTCTGGGTGGTTACGGCTATCCGACGACGGCAACCCTGCCGTACAGCAGCGGGGGAACCGCCAGAATCGTCAACAACGAACGTTTTGGTTGGCGGTTCTTCCCACCGAGCATCGCCAGGGAGCTGGAGCCCTTCACGCTGCCAGCGATCAAGCCTCAGAACGCCTGCCGGATATTCGTTCTGGGTAGTTCCGCCGCCCAGGGTATCCCGGATGCCTCTTTCAATATCGGGCGAATGCTGGAGGTCATGCTGGAGGCCGAGCACCCGGACGTCGATTTCGAGGTCACAACTGTCGCCATGTCCGCAGTCAATTCCCACGTGGTTCGGGTAGTCGCCCGGAACCTGGCGCGGCACAACCCGGATATGTTCGTGGTGTACCTGGGCAACAACGAAGTCGTGGGGCCCTACGGCCCCGGCGGGGCGTTTGGGGGGCTCTCCGGACGCATCGGCCTGATCCGCGCGAGTATTGCCCTCAAGTCGTTACGGCTGGGTCAGCTCATTGCCGCGGCCGGGCTCCGCCGCGGCGCTCCAACCGAGTGGTCCGGCATGGAGATCTTCTCTGACAAACAGATCCGCCACAATGACCGGCGGCTCGAAGCGGTCTATTCCCATTTTCGAAGCAACCTCAGCGACATCCGCGACGCCGCCCTGGCCGCCGGGGCCGGGGTCGTTCTGTCGACGGTCGGGGTCAATCTCAAGGACTGTGCCCCGTTTTCCTCGCTGCATGTGGATAATCTCTCGTCGGCCGACCTGGAGAAATGGCAGGAGCTTTACGCCGCCGGTGTTGAGCACGAGGAAGCCGGGCGATTGGCCGAGGCCTGTGAGCAATACGCGGCCGCCGAGGCCATTGACGCGCAGTACGCGGACCTGCACTTTCGCCTGGGCCGTTGTCTGTGGCAGCAGGGCCATTACGCGCAAGCCGCCGACCGCTTC
Organism: Phycisphaerales bacterium UBA2266; assembly: GCA_002347125.1. Classification (GTDB taxonomy): domain Bacteria; phylum Planctomycetota; class Phycisphaerae; order Sedimentisphaerales; family Anaerobacaceae; genus UBA2266. The sequence continues at coordinate 253 of DDXG01000108.1, read as the reverse complement.
ATCCGGGCCAGGAACCTCGATACGCTGCGCTTCCGCGCCGATTCGCGGATTAATACGATTATCCGCGAACTGGCCGCCGGGGCGGGCGACCGGGTGGCCCTGGCGGACGCGGAAGCCGCCTTGTCGCAGGCCGGCGGCGAGCAGACGCCCGGTGAAGAATTGTTCTGGGAGCACGTACATCTGAATGTACATGGAAACTACCTTGTGGCGGGTGCCGTCTTTGAACAGGTCCGAAAGATGCTCCCGGCAGGTG
>DDXG01000090.1 GCA_002347125.1 Phycisphaerales bacterium UBA2266 | reverse complement strand
GAGGACCCGCCGGTGAGGCTGGTTCGCATCATGACGCCGGCCTTGGCCCAGCCGTTGGTGTTGACGATGCTTTCGATCTTGGCTTGGATGGTGTGGGTTCCGGGGGCCAGGGCCACGTAGACGAAGTGGAATTCGTCATGGTAGCCGTCGGCGGCGACTTGGCCGGGATAAAGCACATCCCAGATGTCCGCGCCGCTGGCCCGGACGGTGATCTGCCCGCCGGCTGCGGTGATGCCGCCGGTGGAGGCGGGATAACCGCGGAAGGACAAGGCCAGGGCCTTGACGCCGTTGCGGTTCCAGTTGGAGCCGACCAGCAGGTTGCTGGTGGCTGCTTCGACCACCGAATACGGAACGACGGTGTTGTTGAAGTCCATCCGCAGGGCCTTGGCGCCGCTGTTGACGACGGCGGTGCTCAGGTCGACCATCGAGCCGCTGCCGTTGCCGGCGAAGCCGGGCGGAGGATTGTTGTAACCCAGGCCGTCGAGCCAGACGTACCATATCCGCTGGCCTGGAACACCGATGGTCGCCAGATCGCCGTAGGACTCGAAGTCATCGACGATGAGGTAGTTGGCCACGGTGAAGCTCCAGAGGCGACCCTTGCTGACGTTGGCGCCGGCGATTTCGTCGATGCGCCAGTAGTAGGTCCCGCCCATGGCCACGGCGGCGGCATAGGATGTGCCGGCCTGGCGCCCCTTATACTCGGCGTCGGCGGTGGTGGCGTTCTTGACGGCGTCGGCATCGGTTCCGAAGTAGACGTCGTGTTGGGTGGCGCCGTCACCGGCCGACCAGGTCAGTTGGGCGGCCGCGTCGATACTCACCAGCGCTCCGCTGGCGGGTTTCGGGTTGTACGCCTTGGTGGGGTCGCCGCGCATGACCTGCTGGATGCCGGCGGCGTCCATGGCGTAGTTGTAGATACGGCAATCGTCGATGATGCCGTTGAACTTGTTGTTGTTGTCGCCTCGCATGCCGATCATCACGTTGTCGTTGATGGCCAGCGTCAGGCCGCTTGCGCTGCCCTGCGAGATACCGTTGTTGAACCACTGGACGGCGCCGGCGCTGGTGCAGGTGGCCGCCAGGTGATGCCAGTCGAGGTCGAGCGAGGGCGTGATCGGCATTTCCCAGTTGTAGCGGTGGATGCCGTAGCCATTGCCCTGGTTGCCCAGACGGCAGAGGTCGAAGAACAGGTTGGCGCCGGAAGTAAGGGAGCTGAAGCCGAAGACGGTCGTCCAGCCCGGGATGCCGGTGCTGTTGGCCTTGGCCCAGGCGGTGACGGTTCGGCTGGCTGTTGCGCCCATGCCGACGGCCCCGACACGGACACTGTCGTCGATTCCGTCGAACTGCAGACCGCCGCCATCCATAGCCTCGGGGACCCATGTGGGATTGCCCAGGGCCATCGCGTGATGCGCATTGCCGGAGTAGTCGATGATGGTCGAGCCGGCGCCTTCATCGAGCATGTAGTGCGCGACGAGGTTGGGGTCTGTCACGGGATAGAACGGAATGGTCGTATAGGACCAGACGTCGCCCGTGACGACATTCATCGTGTTGTCGATGCTGTCGATTCGCCAGTAGTAGGTGGTGCCGTCGGCCTGGCCGGTCGGCGTGTACGAGGTACTCTGCGTCAGGGTCTTCTGCTGCAGAGAGCCGGGGCTGGTGCCCATGTACACGTAGCTGGCGATCGCGCCGTAGCCGGCTTCCCAGCTCAGAACGGTGTTCTTGGGATAGTTGACAGTTCCGTTTGCCGGATTCGGATTCTCGGCCTTGAGCGTGGCGATACGGAAGTTCCAGACGGGTCCCGCCCACGGGCTGCCGGGCTGGAGGTCGTTGACCTCGTCGACGCGCCAGTAGTAGGTGGTGCCCGAGGTCAGACCGAGTGCCAGATAACTGTTGGCGGGCTGGAGGCCCTTGTCGGTGCCGCCTGTGCCATTGGCGACATCGGTGGCGCTGGTGCCGAAGTAGACGTGGTGCTGCGCCGCATAGGCGCCGGCCGTCCAGGAGAGCAACTTGGCGCTGACGGAAAGCCGGGCACCGTTGGCGGGGTCGGGGTTCTGGGCCGGCAGATCTTCCGGCCGGATCACCTTCGCCAGATACTGCTCGGCAATGGCGACGTGGCTGGAGCCGATGGGGGCCGGGCCGTCCCAGTGGACGTAGATGTGGTCGCCGCCGCCGCCCTCTTTGAGGGCCGCCTCGATATAGTACTTCTTGCCGGCCGTCAGATTGATCGCCGCCGAACGCATGTTCGTATGGCCGCCGCTGCCGCTGCCCGTATTGAAGTCGTTTGCCGGCAGCCAGCCGTCGATGGCGCATATCTGCGTCGCGTTGTTGGGCGACTCGTCGGTACTGAGCCACACCCGTCCATCGTCATCGGTGCAGAGCCAGAATGTGTAGGCCCCGGTCGCCGGCGGAACGATGTACGCGAAGATGCGTCCGAGGTAGTTGTCCGCCGGGTTGGGGAATCCGGGGAACTGGGCCGTCTTGTTGTCGCCGGTGGGCAACTCGAAGAGGTTGGTCCGCCAGGACAAGTTGGCCTGGCCGGGATAGACCGGGCGCACGCCCGTTCCGACGTGGTCTTCGATGTTGGTGCCGGTCCGGCCGGTCCAGACCTCCACCGCGACGTTGTCCGCCGCCGAGGCGACGCCCGCCATACACAGCAGCGCGAGGGTGAAACACGTTAACCTTTTACTCATGATGATCCTCCTTAAAGAACCAACAATAATTTTTCGCTTCGATGTCTTGTGTCATACTCAGACTCTCATTACGACGTGCTGCTACCTCCTTCCTGCGTGAACGAAACATTGGCGCGGATTCTGACGTGAATACTTGTGAAGTGATGAACTGATTGTACCCAGCTCCGATCCGTAACGCACCATCCAAATGTCCAGCCCTGCTCCGAACCAGCCACCTGCACGCCACGCGTCCTCGATGCCGCCATTGGTCTCCCGATGACCATGACGGGTCGAAGCCGCACAGCGGCAGGTCGACATCCATGAGTGCCAATAGGGTCATGTATACCAAATCCTGAACCCGGTCGTCAAGAAAAAAGTGTCATATTATCGGCCCGTGGCCGGAATGACCCGGCTGGTGGGCCTCGAACAACCTCTGTGTCCGAAAAATCCGCCAAAGGGGGCCCCCTGAGGCGGATGGCACAAGGTTGAGCATTTCGTAGCGTATTTCTTCGCCAAATGCCCGTCGGCAAGGCCAGAAAATGGGCCGGTCTTGAGTTTTTTATGAGTTTTTTTCGTACTCAGGGGGGGCTTGAAGCCCTGGCGACGGCGAACAAGCTGCCGAGGCAATGATTATGGGTCCATCGCAAGTGGCATCCAGATGGGTTGGTCAAATCGGCGTTTTTAGCCACGCCAACCGTGTTTTGGCACTCTTTATACGGTCCGGTAATCTCGGTGATCGGGCTGGCAGTACTGAGAGCCGCATCGGCGTGCATGGTGGCACTGGGGCGGGCTCCAAGGGGCCGATTGAAGCCGGCAAGCGTGGTGGCGGGACCTGTTGGGTTGTGGATAACCTGTTAATAACTGGATCAGAGCCTGAACCGGGGGTTGACAAGGGGCGCTGATTACGTAAGGTCTGGTGTGTGAAGGCCACGAGAAACAAGCAAAGGGGGTAATGCCATGTTGGCTGTTGTCGCGAGTTATGAGCATCTTGCCTGGCCTGTAGGCGGTGCGCTCGTCGCGGGGGTGCTCGGCCGCTTCCTGGTCTATCCCATCTTGAAGGCGGCCGCGGCTAGGACGAAGTCGGGGGTTGACGGCTCGTTCGTCGGGCACTGCTATGCGCCGGGCCAGTGGATCGTGATACTCATTGGGCTGCGGATGGTGTTCAACCTGCCGCGCTACGAGACTGAGCCGGCCATCGAGTTCATCCAGCGGCTGATCGGGCTGTTGCTGATCGTGATGGTCTCGTGGCTGGCGATCCGGCTGGTATGCGTCCTGGAGGACTATCTGGGCGGGCGGTACGACGTCAGCGTCAGCGACAACCTGCAGGCCCGCAAGATCCACACACAGTTTCGCGTGCTCAAACGGATTACCTTCGTGGTGGTGGCGGTGCTGGCGCTTGGGACGGTTCTGATGACGTTCGAACGGGTCCGGCAGCTTGGGACGACGGTGCTGGCGTCGGCGGGGATCATCGGGCTGGTGGTGGGCATGGCGGCGCAGCGGGTGATCGGGAATTTCATCGCGGGCGTCCAGGTGGCGATCACGCAGCCGATCCGCATCGACGACGTGGTGATCGTGGAGGGCGAATGGGGACGGATCGAGGAGATCACGCTGACGTACGTGGTGGTCAAGATATGGGACCTGCGGCGGCTGGTTGTGCCGATCAACTATTTTATCGAAAAGCCGTTCCAGAACTGGACGCGGGTATCGGCGGATATTCTGGGGACTGTTTTCATTCATCTGGACTATACGGTTCCGGTGGCGGCGGTGCGGCGGAAGCTGGACGAGATTCTGCAGGGACATGAGTTGTGGGACAGGAAGGTGTGCGTCGTGCAAGTGACCGGCGCGACGGAGCGTTCGGTGGAGTTGCGGGCGCTGGTCAGCGCGGCGGATGCGTCGAAGGCGTGGACACTTCGCTGCGACGTCCGCGAGAAGTTGATTGAGTTTGTTCGCGGCGAGTACCCGGCGGCGCTGCCGCGTCTGCGGATTGATGTCACGGATCCGGGGCGGCTGCCGTAGAAAAATCAAATATCAAGAATCAAAACTCAAAAGTACATATCAAAATCCACAAATACGGTGGCCAGCTCGAGGCCCAGATGCCTCGCTTCGCTCAGCATGACAACATGCGCTTGGCATCATACGCGTGCAACTTCATTTTGCGGCATGAGGCTCGTGGTGGGGCAAGCCCCACTCTACCGGTGCGGTTGTGCGCATGGGCAAGATGCCCATGTTATGGAGCGGCAGCTTGTTACAGGAGTCATGGCGATGAATAGACACTACGTTATGGTCGGTTTTGTTGCACTGGTTGCGGCGGCATGTTCGGCGGGCGTGGATCTGTCGAAGCTGGAACACCCTTTTGTTGCGTGCAACGCGGAGGAGTTGGGGCGGCTTCGGGCGGCGTATCAGGGCGAGGGGCCGGAGAAGGCCGTGGTTGCTTCGTATGTCGGGCAGGCCGATGCGCGGCTGGGCGGGCCGGTGGTTTTTCCGCCGCGCGGGGGACAGCACAATCAATGGTATCAGTGTCAATCGTGCCAGATGGGGCTGCGGACGGTGGACGACACGCACCACAAGTGCCCCAAGTGCGGGACGGTGTACTCGGGGCCTCCGTATGACGATGTGATCTTCAGCCATCGGCACGGGGCCAATCTCAGGCGGGCGCTGGATGCGGCGTGGGCCTACGCGCTGACGAGCGAGCAGAAGTACGCGCGGGACGCGGCGGAGATACTGTTGGGCTACGCCGAACGGTACCGGCAGTACCCGTATCACAGCGCTTCGCTGGAGGCGCTGACGAGCTGGGGCCGGCGGGCCGGGGGACATCTGTATGAGCAGACGCTGAACGAGGCCGTGACAATGGCGACGCAGATCGCCCCGGCGTATGACCTTGTCCATGATGCGCTGACGGCACGGGAGCGCGAGGCCGTCCGTGATGGGCTGCTGCGGCCGATGCTGGAGAATATCGACAAGAACAAGGCCGGCAAGAGCAACTGGCAGTCGTGGCACAACGCGGCGATGATCGCGGGCGGGGCGCTGCTGGGGGAGGCGGCGTGGGTGGAGAAGGCTATTGAAGATCCGGACAATGGCTTTCGGCGACAAATGGACATATCGGTCTCGCAGGAGGGGATGTGGTATGAGAACAGTTGGGGATACCACTTCTACACGCTCCATGCGCTGGTGCTGACGGCCGAGCGGGCGCGGTACCTGGGGGTGGACCTGTGGTCGGATCCGCGGCTGAGGAAGATGTTCCTGCTGCCGGTGCAGTACACGATGGCGGATGGTTCGCTGCCGCGTTTCGGAGACGACGTGAGTTCCTCGGTTCGGCGAAGTTCGTCGTTGTTCGAGCCGGCGCACCGGGCCTGGCGGGACGCGGCCATAGGGGCGCTGTTGAGCGGCAGGCCGAGCTTTCAGTCGGTTCAACTGGGTCTGGAGGCGGAGCCGGCCGGGCGGGATGTCCGGCTGGACAGCGCCGTCTTTGCGCATACGGGGCACGCCATCCTGCGGATGGGTGGCGAGGCGGGGCTGACGGCGGCGATGACGTTCGGGCCCTACGGGGGGTCTCACGGGCATTTTGACAAGCTGAGCTTCGTGTTCTTCGGCCACGGGCGGGAGCTGGGCGTTGATCCGGGGCGGGCGGCGAGCCAGGCATACCGATTGCCGATTCATGCGCACTGGTATAAGGCGACACTCAGCCACAATACGGTGCTCGTGGACCGTAAGCCCCAGGCGCCGGCGGAGGGGCAGTTGTTGTTTTTCGCGGCCAACGAGCGGTGCGCGGCGGCCGCGGCCAGATGCACGGCGGCCTATCCCGGGGTGGAGCACCGGCGTGTGCTTGTGATGCTGCCGGAGTACCTGCTGGTGGTCGATCAGCTTTCGGCCGACGGGGAACGGGCGTTCGACTGGGTCTATCACAGCCGGGGGGATGAGGCGGTCTGTGACCTGCGGATGGAGCCGGTGACATTGGCGGGGGCCTTCGCCGGGGGCGAGTACATCCAGGATGCCCGGACGGTCGTGACGGGGCGGACGGTGCGCATGGCGTTTGAGGACAAGGAGCTGACGACGCGCTTGACGATGGCCGGGTCCGACGCGACCGAGGTCGTCATCGGTACGGGGCCGGGGGCGAGCGTCACCGAGCGGGTCCCGATGGTCATGGTCAGCCGCCGGGGGCGCAGCGTGGCCTATGCGGCCGTGCTGGAGCCGGTGAAGAACGGGGCCGGGTCGGCGCCGGCGGACCTGGCCGTGGAGCGCGGCGACGACGGCCTGACGGTTACGGTCCGGCGGGCGGACCGGGCGGATGTCGTGCGGATCGACGCCGACGGGAAGGCGACGGTTGCGCGGGAAGGCGGGGCGCCTCTGCTGCCAAATTGACAGTTCGTCGTTGCCAGAAATGCGCCCTGGACGGGCCGGAAAGGCGGGTTTTTCGCCTGGAATCGGGGGTGGCGGCGGTTGGCATGGGGTTTGCACATTGGGTGAGGTGGAACAGACAAACAACCGCGAACACAGGTAAAAGGACATTTGGAAGAAAAGGAGGTGCACTATGGCATTACTACCGACCACACGCAGAGAAAGAAACGAACTGACCCGGTTTCACAACGACATTGACGACCTGTTCAACAGTTTCTTGAACGGGTTCGATTCGCCGTTGCTGGGGCGTCGGGCCTGGCCGGCGATTGACGTGGCCGACCAGGACACCGCAGTTGTCGTGCGTGCCGAGGTCCCAGGCTGCCAGAGCGGCGACATCGACATCTCGATCCACAACGACGTGCTGACGATCAGCGGTGAGAAGAAGGAAACCAAGGAGCACAAGGACAAGGGCTTCTTCCACGTCGAGAGCGCCTATGGGGCGTTCCGGCGGGATGTGCGTCTGCCGTCGGACGTGGACAGTGAGAAGGTCGAGGCGGTCTGCGAGAACGGCGTGCTGACGATCACGCTGCCGAAGGCCGAGAAGGCCAAACCCATCAAGGTCCAGGTCAAGGGATAACGGGACAGATTCTCACCGCAGAGACCGCGGAGACCGCAGAGGGTGGTTGAGTGCAGTTCTCTCCGCGGCCTCTGCGTTCTCGGCGGTGATTCCTTGAGCGAATTAAAGGGGTCCGGTACATTTTTTGTCGGCTGTACCCTGGGTGCATCCCGGCCGCCACCGGCTCCACCGGGTGCGGCCCAAAAATGTACCGGACCCCATCGTCAGGCGCTGCGTTTGACGGCCTCGGCCAGTTCCGCGATGCGCAGTTCAAGGCGCTTGATCTCGCGATTGATGCTGACGAGCACGGGGTCCTCGATATGTGAGCGTTCGTCCGGCATCTATCCATACAGTCGCCCCACCGGCCCAAACGGTTCAGCCTAATCGAGGTACTTCAGGAGGATCTTCGCCTCTGCGAATTCCACCAACAGTGCGCGGCGGCCGGGGATGAGCCGTAGTCAGGGTTGAACGGTGAAGTTGACTTTATCCCACATTTCGAGGCCGCCGTACCGCACCGTGAATTTCAGGCGGACATCCATGGCCGAGCCGCTGGGAACAAGGCCCTCGACATACAACTGCACGGGGACCGTCTCATTCGTCAATTGCCATGTTCTTTCATGGGCGCCCTGGTCGATAACCGCTTGGCCGATTCTGTTCGCGTTGTCCCAGACTCGTATCTTGTTGCTCCCTGTCAGGACCACCAGAGTTGCCGACCCGCGGTCCAGTTCATTTGGCCAAAGGAGCGTGGGCCAGTAAGAATGAACCACTGTATAGATTCTCTGGAGAGCGCCGCCGACCTGCACGACCCCGCCAGGGTATTCCTCGTTCGACTGCGATATACCGTCAATATCGATACTCGCTTCAACGTCGGGGTATCCGGTGAGCCAAAAACCTGCGGCGCTGCCGGGCTGGTTGGCAGGCGCGGAGACGTGGGCCACCGTACAGGTATGAACTTCAAAACAGTCGCCCTCGGGGGATGGCCACCCGACGTGAGCCCCCTCTTCGTAGAAGACGCCGCCGGCCCAGTCCGGGACATTCCAGATGCTCACCGCGCAACTGCCGTTATAACCTTCACAGGCGGTCCCGACACCACAATCATTTTCGACGATATGTGTGAAAAACTCGAGGGTATCCCAATCGCCGGAATGGAAAAGGCGGTCGCCGTTCCAGTCATCCTCCGCATCCACGAAAATCCGGTCGCGGTTCGTGGCGAACGTCGGGCGAATGGTGATTTGACGGCCGGCGGGTTCCAGGTTGGCTTCCCAACGTGACGTCACCTCATCGTATGCGACCAGGAATCCACGATTGTTGAAGATTGCGGCGGGCGTGAACCAATAGTAATTCACATCCTTGAAGCGCGCCAGGAGGAACGTCGTGGTCGGGATGTTGTGTATGTGCTGCGCCTCGACGGTGGCGACCGCGATGGCCTGGGCGTCATCGGCGTCAACGGTGTACCCCTGTTGTTCGACGATGTTGCCCTTGTAGACGACAGTGAAACGCACCGCGTTTTCCAGGTCGTTGGCGATCGTATCCGCACAGTCAATCCACATCTGTTCGTTGTACGCCAGCGTGCTTTGCGAATCCCATGGCTTGCTTAACGTGAGATTCGGGACGGGCGACCGATTGCCGGCTGCATCGTCCCAGTATACCTCGAACGCCCCGCCCATGAACGCGAACTTATGGTCCAGGGGATTCGCTTCAAGCAGCGATTTGTTCCTTATGTACAGCCGGACGGAAAACAGGTCGCCGAGGTGGGATTCAACGCGACTGGTCAACTCGATCCGCCCGCGCAAGAAGTAGTCGGTCAGACCGGCGGTGTACTCAATGGTGCGAGGGATAGTGACGCATGCGTAGTCGTGCATGGTCTTGCCATCGATCACGACATACACGGGATCGAGATACTCAGGGTACCGGAGATAGTCGTCCGATATGGTCGGTCGCATCAGATGAGGCACGCCATAACCGGAACGGTATCGCATCCGTCCTTCGACCAGCGAAGTAGTATGCGCAAAGGCGGGATGAGGAAAGTAATAGAGGCTGCCGGTGTCCGGAAGGAAGATGGTGCTCCACGAAAGAAACTGGTAATTCGTGCATTCTGCCAGGCCCCACGAGGCCGGAGGGTTCTGCCCGCAATAGTCCTCGGCGTCCCTCGTGTTGGTATCGAAGTAATGCGCGACATTGGTGAAGCCCACCGGGGCAGGACGCCAGTCCGGAGGCAGCCATCTCGACAGGCCGCCCGAGCGACTCACGTGGGTCTCGACGTACTTCTCTAAAGGGCTGCCGTTGTCGCTGGCGGAACGGTAGTGCTCGAAGAGAAAGTCGTTGCGGACATGGGGTGGGACGCCCATGTCCTCGAGCATGTGCAGGACACATCCTAGGTCCAGGAACGTCATGGCAAGATACTCCTCCCGTGCTCCGGGCGTGGGCTGGGTAAGGGCATGATAGAAGTCGGTCCTCGCCGCAGGCCATGACTGGGCGTTGGCGGTCGGTTCCAAGGGGGCAGTTCCGTTTATAGCCCAAGCGGCTGCCGACCCGCCCTTCAGGCCCATTGCGATTTCAGGCCACCCGCCCCAGTTAGGATTGTCATCCTTGTTGTTCAAGCCTGCATCACGGGTGGCATCATGAAAGTGATGCCGCGGCCTGAGGTTAGCCGTATCCGAGAGCCAGGTCACAAATGAGGTGTCAGTGTCTTCGATGGCACTTCCTACTTTGAGCCACTCAAGGATGCTCCGCTGCGTCTTTCCAGCGTTCCACTGAGCGCGGCCAATACGCGTTCGTATTTCCGGGGGGAAACTGAAGGAAAGGCGGGTCTGGATGCCGTTGCCGAGACCCATCTGACCCCGCAAGTACGAGTCAAGCGATGCACCGTCGCAGGCAGTTTCCGTCAGCGCGGGGTGGGTAGCCACGTTTTCAAAAGCGCGAACGTTGCTGAAAGTCCCCAAGAACAGTCCCGCGGAACAGGCCACGACTTGAAGCACGTTGTCTTGCATTGCGATTGCTCCTGCATTCTCACTTGAGACTACGACGGAATAACCAACAGAGAGAGTCCGACATAACATGTGGCCACGCCGGCCGAAACGGCGAAGAGCACAGACCCAGCCACTACTCTGATTCGAGAACTCCTTACTAGATTAGATAGGATCGTTACCCCATACAGCACATCAAACAGCGCGACGGCAATGGTGTAGGTGAGAAACGGCAAGAACCTGCCTGTTCTGACCAGCAGCGCGCCGCCAAGAATCAACGACCAGAAGTAGGCTGCCACAGTCAATGCCGCCAAGGCTCCTGTTCCAAGCACGGCAAGCACGACCGATCGGACTGTTCCATGACTCAGGAGGATCTTGGCAACACAGTATGCGATGCCCGTGGCTGCCGCCGAAATGATCGCCACGATAGCTGTCAGGAAGATTCGTTCCGTGGTCATGAGATTCTCTGGAAAGCCGCCCCAACGACCGCCTCAAAACCTAATTATCTTCCAGAATCCAAGTTCGTCCCGGGTGAATACCACGGGCCAGGACCGCGTTTGGGCGGTGTCAGTCAGTTCGTAGACGGCCGAGCCCTCATCCTGCGACGAGCGAATTAAAGGTGTCCGGTACATTTTTTGTCGGCTGTACCCTGGGTGCATCCCGGCCGCCGCCGGCTCCACCGGGTGCGGCCCAAGAATGTACCGGACCCCATCGTCAGGCGCTGCGTTTGACGGCTTCGGCCAGTTCCGCGATGCGCAGTTGCAGGCGCTTGATTTCGCGCTGGATGCTGACGGGTACGGGGTCCTCGATATGTGAGCGTTCGTCCGGCATCTATCCATACAGTCGCCCCACCGGTGCAAAGGGTTCAGCCTATTCCAGGTACTTCAACAGAATTCTCTGGTCTCCAGATTCGACCAGCTTGCCATCCTTGAACACAAGGCAGATGGGAGTCAATGGCGTGTCCGGCTTCAAGGGCGTGAAGTATATCCTACAAAAACGCACACGGATCCCCTCCCGTGGACCCGCCACGGAGGCGGTACCGGGGATGATCATGTCCACGGCAGCCTCACCTAGCCCCGGCTTGAGCATCTCATACCGCTCTACATACGCCGTGCCGGCATTCTTCGGACAGACGGTGAGATCACGTTCGACAAGAAGCTTGATTACATCCCACGAACCGCGCTGAATCGACAGTTCCACTGCGGCCGCTATGTCGTCGTCTGAAGGCCGCCTATCCAGCAGCAACCGGACGATCTCCAAGTGTCTCGTCAGCGCCGCCTCGTAGAACGCGGACATCTGATGCCAGGTGTACGGAGGGCGTTCATAACTGACGGGCGCACCGGCTTCGAGCAGGCTTCTCACAATCTCGACGTGCCCGCCGGCACAGGCGACGATCAGCGGACGGAGCGGTCGAAATGCGCCTGCGTCGGTGTGTCCCTGTGCCTTGCCTTCGACACTTGCTCCTCGGGCAAGGAGTAATCGGACCATTTCGATGTCTCCGGTTGCGACGGAGGCATCCAACGCGGTGCCAACGCCCTTGGGACCCAGATGCAACATGCGTTCTCGGTCATACAGGTCCGCTATGTTCCCCGGTGCTTCAATATCCGCCCCGCTGTCAAGCAGCAGTCTGGCAATTCCGTGATGTCCGGCCTTCACAGCCGCCATCAAAGGCGTATCGTCGTATGGAAGAGCCCAGGGGCCGTTTGCCGACAGGCCGCATTCCAGGAGCAGCTCCACAAGCGCGGTGTTGCCCTTGCGAGTGGCGTCCGTGACCCAGCGGTTTCGAACCGTGGTCCCATAGTTGTTGGGGAAATGGACCTTGCCTTCGAGCTTTGCCCCCTGAGCCAGAAGATACTCCACCACGTCATACGATCCGTGCTGCAAAGCGTAGTCCAATGCGCCGCCAAGCTCGGCCCCGGCCTCAAGAACGAGTGCCACGGCTTGCACCGATCTGTGGCTGATGGCCGCATCGAGAAACCTCTGCCCTTTCTCAGTCCCGCGCAGGTCGGTGTTGGAGATCTCCCTTTGAACATCATCGACGGTCCCGCGCGCGAGCGCATCGCGGAAGAACCGTTCCGCTGAGAGATCCATCCGCGTGTAATCCTGACGATAGGACTCTTGACGTTCGCGGGTGCTCATATTCTGGAAGTACACGTCCTGGGTGAATCGCTCTGAGTCGCCGTCGAAGGTCAGGCGGGTCGCCTGCGGCAGGCCCGCGACGGGCAGGTAATACCCCATGCGTTTCGACAGCTCAGGCGTGACGGGCTGCCACTTCGATATCTCCAGGATGCCGTTTCGGTCGCGCTTGGGTCCCTTGGCGAAGATGTAGACGGTGACCTTGACTGGGCCTTTGTTGATGCTGGATATCTTCAGCGGAAAGAACGGCTCATCCGCCTTGAAGGTGATCTTCAACGGGTGGTAGATGCCCCGTTGCAGTCTGGATTTCGCATTGGTCCCGAGGCGGTCAGCGGCGATCTTCGCCGTGATGAAGAAGAACTCTTCGTTGGTGTAGTGGGCCAGGACCGGTTCGGTGTCCGGGTGCAGCTTGAAGGCGTTGCGGGTGAGCCATTCGTGGAACTGACCGGAGTCCGTGGCCTTGAGAATCGTTACATCGAAGGCCTCCAACTCCAGTTTCGCCAGGACGACGACCGCGTCGAGCGACCTGTCAACGCCCCCTCCGCCGCCGCCCTTGCCCTTGCCTTTGCCCTCGAAGACCTGGAAGTACTCGCTGAGGTACTCGAAGACGACTGCTTCGCCCAGTTCCACCTTCGGCATCTCGGGGGTCTTGATGGGGATGATCCAGCCGAAGTCGGACACGTCGTCGGCGCGGAGTTTGGTGGCGAGGATCATCGTCTCGACCACGCCGTCCCAGGCGATCACGGCCTTCTGGTCCGGGGCGTAGACATCGGCGCCCACAGAGACGAAACCGCCGTCCGCCAGCACGGGCGCCCCGGACTCAAGGCAGACGAATACCAGGGCAGCAATCGCCGCTTTTCTCGCAGTTTGCACTCCCATACTGTCTCCTTTTCTCTGGCCTTTCTGTCGTGGCGGGCGGGGGTTTACATGGCGAGTATCTTGTCGATGCGGGTGCTGAGGTCTTTGAGATAGGCCTCGTCGCCGCCGCTTAGTTCCGGGGTGAGGTAGCCGTTGTAGCCGATCTCGCGGAGGGCCTGGCGGACCTGGGGCCAGTTGACGTCGCCGTCGAGCAGGTTGGTCCACTGATAGCCCTGGCGTTTGAAGTCCTTGAGGTGAATCTTAACGATGCGCTTGCCGAGGGTGCGGATCCAGTCCTGGGAGAAGCCGAAGAGGATGACGTTGCCGATGTCGAAGTAAGCGCGGACCCATCGGCTCTCGAATTCGTCGATGTAGCGGGCGAACTCGATGGGGCTCAGGAGGAACTTGTTCCAGACGTTCTCGACGGCGATGACGACGCCGGCGTCCTCGGCGGCGCCGATGAGCTTGCGGATGTTGTCCTGGGAGCGTTTGTAGGCGTCCGGATAGCCGACGGTTTCGGTGACGATGGCGGGGACCAGCAGGACGGCGTCGCAGCCGAGGGCCTGGGCGCTTCGCAAGGCGGTTCGCATTCCCGACAGGCCCTCTTTCTGGACCTCGGGGTTCGGGTCCGAGAGGGGCTGGCCCCAGCCGCCGTATACGATGGAGTGAATGGGCGTGCCGGCGTCGCGGGCGAGCTTGCCCAATTCCTCGGCGGCCTTGAGGTCGGCCATCGGCGAGGCCTCGATGCCCCGGAAGCCGCAGTCGTACGCGAGGGCGAACTTCTCCTTGTTGCCAAGGTCTTTGGGAAGCATACCCAACTGCAGCGCCTTCTTGGGGGCAGAGGCCGTGTCCTGCCCATCGGCCGCGGCCGTGAGAATGCCTGCTGCCAGGCCTGTTGCGGCGGCT
>DDXG01000079.1 GCA_002347125.1 Phycisphaerales bacterium UBA2266 | reverse complement strand
GCTCTATGTTGACGCCGACTCGCCGGGCGGCAACGGCTCCAGTTGGTTCTCCGCGTTCAGGAGTCTCCAGGACGCCCTCCTGCAGGCGGGTGCCGGCTGCCGAATCCATGTGGCGGCGGGGCTCTACCGGCCCGATGCGGGGGGCGGGTGGACCAAGGGCGACCGCAACGCCACGTTTGTCCTCAAGAGCGCCTTGATTATCCGCGGCGGCTACGCCGGGTACGGGCAGCCCAATCCGTCACTGCGCGACACAGTCCTGTTCGAAACAATCCTGAGCGGCGACCTCTGCGGCGATGACGTCGTCGCCGGGGACCCGTGCGACATGTTCGCCGATCCGCTCCGCTCCGAGAACAGCCGACACGTTGTCAGCGCCATCGGCGTGGGTGCGGACATCTTGCTGGAGGGATTCACGATCACGGGCGGCCAGGCCGACGGCAGCGACGGCGCATTTCCCCGTGTCAACAACGGGGCGGGCCTCTATTCCAGCAATAGCCATGTGACGGTGTCCAATTGCACGTTCCGTCGCAATGCCGCCGTTGTTCATGATACGGAGTATGGGGGGCGCGGCGCGGCGGTCTACTGCGAGGGCGGAGTGCTGACGCTGAGCGATTGTGTTCTTCAAGAGAATGCGGCCCTGTATGGGGCGGTGTTTGGCGAGGAAGCCGCCACCGTGGTCGTACGGTGCCGATTCAGCCGCAGCCACGGGAGCGCCTTCGTTGGGGTCTCAGGTGCAACCGGAGCGATCACGGATTGTGTGTTTGTGGACAATGAGGCCGGCTTCGGCGGCGCCGTACTGCTCGACCAGGCTGGCATAGCCGTCCGTCGGTGTGCATTCTTCGGCAATGCAGCACGCCTCAACGGCGGCGCCATTCAGCTTTACCGGTGCGCTCCTCCGGTCTCGAACAGCCTGTTCTCCGCGAATATCGCCGTGATCCAATCGGGCGGGGCCGTTGCCGCCCATGAGGCTTCTCCCAACATCGTCAATTGTACATTTGTCGGCAACGTCGCGCAGCAGTACGGCGGCGGCATCTATTGCTTCCACAACAGCCACCCGACGGTCGTCAACACTGTTCTCTGGGACAATTCCGCCTCCGCGGGCGGCTCGCAGGTCGCCATGGGGTATGACCAGGGCGGTCCCGGCAATCCGCCATCCGCCTCGTCTGTCAGCATTGCGTACTGCGATGTGCGTGGCGGCAGAGGCGATGTGTATGGCGATCCGGGGTCGATACTCAACTGGGGGGCCGGCAACATCAACGCAGACCCCCTGTTCTTCGACCCCCATGGGGTGGACGGCATTCCCGGCACCGCCGACGACAACCTTCGTCTCCGAACCGGATCACCGTGTATTAACAGCGGCGACAACTCCGCCGTCGGGACGGGCGAGACCGACCTTGAGGGCCACCCCCGTATCCTGGACGCAACGGTCGATATGGGGGCGCATGAGCATAGGCCCGCCATCTATGTTGACATTGACGCGACAGGTGCGGGCACCGGCGTTGATTGGGCCAACGCCCTTACCAGCCTGCAGGATGCACTGGCCGGGGCCGGGACGGGCGCAGAAATACGAGTCGCCGCGGGCGTCTACCGCCCCGACCGAGGCGCCGGTCTGCCCCCCGGAGACCGGTCTCTCACCTTCCGGATGCCGGAGGGTATTGTCCTTCGAGGTTCCTACGCAGGCTTCGGCGCCTCCGATCCGGATGCCCGCGACAGTGCGGCGCATCCTACCATCCTGAGCGGCGATCTGGCGGGCAACGATGCTCCGGGGTTCGTCAACTATGCGGAGAACAGCTACCGTGTTGTCACGCTCGGGTCTTCCGGTGTTCTGGATGGGCTGACCGTTACGGCCGGCTGCGCCAACCTGGAAGGCATGAAGGAAAGCGGTGCGGGTGTGTTTATCGCAGGCGGCAGCCCCACGATCACGGATTGTCGATTCTATGCGAACAAGGCCACGACGGGGGGCGCTTTGCATATTGCCGCCGGCTCGCCCGTGATTGCCGGATGCCGTTTTGAATCGAATATGGCAGTAACAAGCGGCGCCGTCTACAATCAGGGCAGTAGCCGATTCGAGAGATGTGTCTTCTTCAGTAACTCCGCCGAGCGGGCCGCCGCCCTGGCCGACCACGGTGCGGCCTCAATCATTGCTTGTGTCTTCACGGCCAATACTTCCACCGGTCTCGACGCCAACAGCGGAGCCGGCGCCCTGTTCAACGAGGGCCGCTGCAGCATCGTCAATTGCCTCTTCAACGCGAATGTGGCCTTGGCGAGGGGGGGGGCCATCTGGGCTTGGCAGGCCGACATGGATATTACCAACTGCACGTTTGTGGACAACACCTCGCCAACCGGCCCGGCCATCGTCTGCTGGTCGCAGGGGATGTCCGCCGCCGGAGTTCGGATCCTCAATAGCGCATTCCAGAGGACCGTCAACCCCATAGTGAACCTCGACGGCTCGCCCGTGAGCGTCCGATACTGTAACCTTGCCGGCTTCTGGGCGGGTGAGGGCAACATCAGCGCCCCCGGTGTGTTTGTCGACCCGGATGGACCGGACGACATGCCGGCGACCCTCGACGACGACTTTCGCTTGAGGGCCGTGTCTCTGTTGGTGAACGCCGGCCTCAACGCCGCGATTCCATTCGGCGTAGATACGGACCTCGTCGGTGAGCCGCGAATTACGCACAACACCGTGGATATCGGCGCCTACGAATTCCAGGGTACGCTCAGTTGGTATGTTGATGGAACAGGCGGAAACGATCTTAACGACGGCATGACCCCGGAGACGGCGTTCGCCACTATTCAGCGGGGCATCAATGCGGCGTCCACGGGTTTCACGGTTGCGGTCTATCCGGGTGTCTATCACGAGGCCCTGGACTTTCGCGGCAAGGCCATCACGGTTACGGGGATTGCCGACGCTCCCGTGCTTCAGATATCCGGCAATTACGCTGTGAGCTTCTATACGGCCGAAGGCGCTGATACCGTACTGCGCAATTTCGTGATCACCGGCTGCGAGATTGGCGTGTTCATTATGGGCAGTTCACCGACGATTACGAACGTTACGATTGCCGGAAACGGGTTCGGTGTGACGGCCTATGCCGGGGCCAACCCGCAAATCAGCAACTGCATTCTCTGGGACAATAGCGGGGGAGATCTGTACGGTTGTACGGCCAGGTACAGTTGCATCCGCGACAACGTGCCCGGACCCGGCAATCTCAGCGTCAATCCGCTCTTTGCCGACCCGATGGCGAGAGACTACCACCTCAAGAGCACTCGTGGCCGCTACGACCCTATTGGCGATGTATGGGTGCTCGACGAAGTGACCAGCCCCTGTATCGATGCAGGCGACCCGAGTATGGCGATTGGGAGTGAACCGGTCCCTCATGGTCGGCGGGCCAATCTCGGCGCTTATGGGCGCAGCCCGACGGCAAGCCTCAGCGACCGATCCGTGCCGGGGGATGTCAATGGGGACGGTCTGGTCAATCTGCTCGACATAGCGGTGATTGCCGAGAACTGGCTGGAGTCGGCCCCTTGGGCGGGTTAGGCCACACCCGTTTGCGGCATCGGTTGCGAGCGCATTCCTTACGCATTTCCAGTATTTTCCCTACGGCATAATTCCGGTAAAATCTGCGTTCTCCGTATTGACAGTGCGTTATTAGACGGCTATAATACGGTTTGTTTGCGGTTAAGTTGCGCGGATCACAGAATGTGTAGACCGTGGGAGAAAAAGTCCGTTCAGCCGCGACGGTGGTGTTATGGCGTCGCGCACCAGTGCCCTAAGGGCGGCTTCACGCTCGTTGAGTTGCTCGTTGTAATCTCTGTCATCGCCGTCCTGATGGGCATTCTGATGCCGGGCTTGCGCGCCGCCAGACGCCAGGCTTACCGTGTGCGCAATATGAACAACCAGCGACAGGTGGTTTATGCGGTGAACCATTTCGCGGTGGACAACGACAGCAAATACCCGGAGTCCGTCGCGACCATCGGCTTCGGGGGATTATGGAACTGGCAGGAGCCCACGGTCCTGACGGGCTACCGAAAGCGCAGTCCCAAGCTGCATCGTTCGCTCAGCGCGTACCTCGGTGCGTATCTTGAGAAGGCGGACACGGTGTTCTGCCCCTGTGCCCCCGAGAAGTACAAGTATCTGCAGGATGCCTGGGTGGCGGGCGAAGAATGGGATAACCCGGACTCCGACCCGGTGCCTGACCCTGTGATCGGGACCTATTGTCTGTACTGGAATTACACCGGGTGGCTTGGAGAAGGCCGTGTCTTTCACGGTCCCAGAGTGCTCATGGGGGGGCGGGACCAAAGCGGATTGCTGGTCAGCGATTATTTCGGCTTCGACCACTGGCGCCGTCGCGGCGCTTACAGCAGTTGCGAGCCGTTGCGAGACGCCGAGATCACCCCGGGTACGGATGTTTCATCGGCATTCTGGTCCGCGGGCGGGGCCGAACTGGACCGCAATGATATCTTCATCAAGTTGCACGCCGGTTACGCCGACGGGCATGTCGAGCGTTTCACGCCAGCCGACACGGTGCCCATGACCGTGTCTCTGTCGCAGGATGGCTCGGTCCCATACCCCGATGTTGTCGGCCCCGGGCAGTTCTTTCTGCCTGAGACGGCTGTGCGCAGATAAGATCGAACGGCTTATTGCCGCCTCGACGCGTAAGCCTCCACAAAGAAAGCAGGGCGGCCACGGCAGGACCGCCCTGGGGTGAACGTATGGACGCAGGGAGCGTCTTCTCGTCTTCTCAACCGGTTATTCGGCCGCCGGCTTGCTTGGCTCGACCTCCAGAAGAACACGAAAGCCGATGGTGTCGTTGCTCTTGGAGGGGTTGTAGGCGTCCCGCTCGGCGGAACGGCACTTGGTCGGGTGCGACTTCCAGCAGCCGCCGCGGATGACCCGGCTACCGCCCGAAGGCGGACCTGCCGGATCGGTGCCGGGGCTTTCCTTGTAGAAATCGGCATTGTACCAGTCCTGGCACCATTCCCAGACGTTGCCGTGCATATCATGGAGCCCAAACGGGTTGGGCGGATACATCCCAATGTCCACCGTCTGCTTCAACTGCAGCCCTTTGACACCGTTCTTATAGATCTTCGACCCGTCATAGTTGGCCTGCGACGTGGAAATCGTCTCGCCGGTATGGAACGGCGTCTGGGTCCCCGCCCGGCAGGCGTGTTCCCATTCCGCTTCGGTAGGCAGTCGGAACTTCATCCCCAGTTTGTTGGAAAGGTCCATCAGGAACTTCTCGGCCTCGAAACCACTGACGCCATCGACGGGCATGTTGTCGCCGGGGAACTTGAATTCCTTTCGGGCAAACACTGTTCCCGCGAAGAAACCGTTCCACTGCTTCTGAGTGACCTCGAATTTGCCGAGGTAGTACGGCTTGCTGATGGTCACATCATGGGCGGGACCCTCGTTTCGGTCCCGCTGGTCCTCGGTTGTGGGCGACCCCATGAAGTACGTTCCGGCGGGGACCAGGACAAGATCCATCGCGACGCCATCGGCGATCTCGACGGACTTCTCCACGGGGACCCCGTGGAAGGTGGCTGCCGCCTCCTGATGCTCCTTGGCCTTGTCGGCTCCATACGGGGCCTTGACCGTCGGCGCCGCACCTGATCCCGCCAAACACACCGCCGCCATCGCCACAAGCGCCGGCACGAGCCGCTTCAATGCTCTCATGATAGACCTCCTTGCAATCGTATGGCCTCCCGTGGACGAAGCCGTTACACGCGGAACCGTCCCGGGTCTTGCCACTGTCTGCCTGTATCGTACCACCGTCCGCCCCCCGGGGCAAGCCACAAAACTCGGTCTTATGACCTTGCCGGAGCCGCCCTCGCGGCCGTCGGCGGCGGATCGGATCGCCGGGCCTGAGACCTCTAACACATGATGTCGATATGCGGTGCAATCAGTCAACTTCGTAGAGGCGAATGTCATCCACGTAAGCCTGGGCGATATCCAGGTCACGCCAGCGAAAGAACCCTATAAGCAGGGTCGCTGTCCGCGACGTTGCGATGAACCGGTGGGTCAGCCGCCGCCACTCGCCTTCCGTCCAGAACCATTGGCTGGAATTGGCGCCGGACCAGTCCTGGCCGCCCTGCGGATCCACGGCAATCCGTACTCGTGTATCCCCGCGAGGTCCGTCCCCAACCGCCGTGATCGCCCGCAACGATACCTGATAGGTGGCCCCCGGCCGCGTTGAAATGGCCTGCCATATCCCGTTCTGCTCCAGCACATCCGTTCGCGGTCCATCGGCGGTGTGCGTGAACCCATACATGCGTTTACCCTGCGCCGGGTCGATTCCCGTCGTTGTCTCGGTTACACAGGCGATTGCCTCCACTGTCTGCGTCCATGTTCCCACCCCGTCTTCAAAACCTCCGTCAACAACCAGGTTCCTGCGAAACCACCGCGGCGGCTCGGCGTGCTCCTTCGGGTGGGGCCGGGGCGCCAGGGGCACGAAGAACTCCGGTGTCTCGGGCCACAAGGCCTCGGCCGGCTCGCCGCCGGGCATCCGCACGCGATATAGCGGACTGCGCCGGCGAAGGTCCCGTCCAACGGCTTGCGAGCGATCCACTGCGGTAATCGTGAAGTCCACATCCACCCCAGGCGACAGCCCTTGGACGGCATGCGCTCCCTGCAAACCGGATTGACGTCGCCACACGCGACGGCGTTTGCCTTCTGTTGTGAAGTCCATTTCCACTGTCGCCGGTCGCGTGAGCTGCCAGGAGATTAAGAGTGTCTTGTCGCCGGACGGTTCGGCCCGGAGGTTGTATACGACCGGTGCGCCGGTAGCCGCCGACTCG
Organism: Phycisphaerales bacterium UBA2266; assembly: GCA_002347125.1. Lineage (GTDB taxonomy): Bacteria > Planctomycetota > Phycisphaerae > Sedimentisphaerales > Anaerobacaceae > UBA2266. The sequence continues at coordinate 1,952 of DDXG01000079.1, read as the reverse complement.
CCGTAAGCGCGCACGAGGAGGTCCAGCGCAGGCGTCTCGGGCCGATCCTCTGGAATGTACGGTTCCTTGCCCTCTTCAAATGGAACGGCGAACAGCTCCACGTAATACGGGTTGCCCGGCGTGCAATCGAACTCGCCCGGCCCGTATATGAAACTGCTCTGATACGCCGTACCCACCCGGGCACACGCGACGCCGTACTTGGGGCCGCAGACCAGGTCCTGTCTGCTCTCGTCGGTCCAGACATGCGCCACGAAGTAATGACAGAACTCCTTGACGGGCTGAATATGCACCGTCATCAGTCGAATATTGGGGGTTCGAGGCACGATATGCACTCCCCTGGCTCCGTGAATCCATCCCTGCTCATCGCCTCCGACGACCATCGCCCGCGATACGTCGTCCGTCTCCTCCGTGATCCACAGCCCCAGGTCTGACTCAGGCCTTTCGACCCCGTCGAACCACGCACACCCCTTTTCGCATACATTGCCCATCGCGTGGAAATAGGGGTTCCATGCCTTTCCGTCCTCCCGCCATATCCGAACGTAATAGGTCGTTCCAGGGGCCAGGGGCGCCTCGCCCGCCTCCCAACGGACATGGCCCCACTCCATCGAGTGTCCGCTCTTGAATCGGCGGCGAGGCACGACTTCCCGACCTTCCGGCCCGCCCTCGTGTACGGCCACGGTGAACTCGGCCATCGGCGAGGCCACCAACAGGGTCATCCCCACCAGTTCCCGTCCGCCGGCCACGAAGGTCTGGCCGAATTCCCTGCACGCAGGCCCCCAGACAACCGCATCCGGTTCGTAAACCCAGTCCAGGAGAATATCACAGGTGTTGACCCGGCTGGTGTCCATCGTGACGCCGCCGGCAATTCGTGGAAACATCCCCATCGACTCGGCAAATGTGAAACTCCACGACCCGCTGCAGAATGGAAATTCCGTGAAGCCGGAATCCGCCATGCCCGTGGCGGCCACACGCTTGGCCCCGTCCGGGGCGGCGACCGCCCGTGTCTTGTGAACGAACGGGCCGTTCGATTGCGACCCGATCATCCGATAAAACAACTGCTTGCCCACCGCACGATCATACCCTGCATCCGTGGCCGTGCAGGCACCCGCCACCAGGGCCGTAATCGCCAACGCCACCAGAATCCGCCTCACAATGCCGGCCCTTTCGTATTCCTGAACGACAGAGAACAGTCTTCGGGTGCGAGCCCGGCACATGTAGATCACAGAGGCCCGCACGTTTGCCGCATTTCTACCAGACGGCAGGAGTGCTTGCCAACCTCCGTCCTGCAAGATTTCGGGTTGGTTCGACGTCAAGCGTCAGTCCGTAGCCGGGTGTGAGTCGCCCAACGACATCGCCAGCCGATCCTGCAGGCTCGATGTGTGTGCAAACCATCTCTCATGGGTTTGCCATAGATGGGCGTGAACAGACTACGGGCCGAATCGGCCCATGTATCGATGATGTCCGAAGGTCTACTGCGGGTCTGGCGCCGTCGACCCAGGCAACGGGCCCAGGGGCGGCAGATTGGCATCTCGCAGAGGCGATGTACCGCCGGGGAGGTTCGGTGAGCGAACACCAAAATCGCCCGGTGCACCCGGCGGAGGCGGGACATCGTTGGGTCCGGTGCCTCGTGGCCCCGTGCGACTCTGTCGGAAACGCTCTTGCATCTCCCGCACACGCTGTCGTTGCGGCTCCGTCAAGACGTCCGTGATCATCTCGCTGACGCTCTCGGACACAATCCGGCGTCGGTCGGCATCGTCGCCGGCCCCGGCGAATTCCTCCTCCGCGCGTTTGCCGATGGCCTCGATCTGGACCCTCTGTTCATCAGTCAGGTCCTCCAGACGTTCGGCTATACCCACCAGCATCATGGCGGGACTGCGCCCATCGGCTCCGGGTCCTCGCCCGCCACCGGGAACGCGTCCGGTCCCACTCGGACCCTCGCCGCGACGCCAGTC
>DDXG01000305.1 GCA_002347125.1 Phycisphaerales bacterium UBA2266 | reverse complement strand
ACGCTGGACATCGAGAATCTGGCCTTCGTGGCCAGCCGCAGGGTCTGCGAGCTGATGGAGCGCCTCGAGGAGACGCCGCAGGACGTGGACCTGCTGCGGGAAATCGACAGGACCCTGCCTATCCTCCGCGTGGTGACGCCGGACCTGAACCTGCAGAAGGCGCAGAACATCTTCTTCACGATCTCCCGGGGGCTCTACGGCGACATGCAGGGCAAGGCCGCCGCCGGCGACCGCAGCGCCGCCGAATGGGTCACCGAATTCAAGAACCTGGCGCACCATCTGGACCTGGCCGTGGCTTGAACGCCGGTCGTCCGAACTTGTAGTGGGGTGCTTTGATGTTGAAAAAACGCGCAAGCGGCGTACTGCTACATGTCACGTCCCTTCCCGGACGCTATGGCGTGGGAGACTTGGGGCCGGCGGCCTATGCGTTCCTCGATTTCCTCAACGCCGGCGGCCAGAATTACTGGCAGGTCCTGCCGCTCAACGCCACACTCGGGGCAACCGGCCACTCTCCATATAACGCCCTCTCGGCATTTGCGGGAAACGCCCTGTTGATCAGTCCGGAACTGCTTTGCCGCGACGGATTGCTGACCGAGGACAACCTGCGCGATGCACCGGCCTTTCCGCGGGCAACGACGCAATACGGCCGCGTCTATCCATGGCGGCGCAGACTCCTGCACACGGCATTCAAGCAATTCGCCAAACGAGGCGAACCCGAAGACTACCAGGGGTTTCTCAGGGATAGCCACTTCTGGTTGGACGATTACACGCTGTTTGTGGCGCTGAGCGAGGAATTCGCCACCATCCAGTGGCACACATGGCCTGCCGAGTACCGGGACCGTAGGCCCGCCGCACTGAGGGCCGCCAGAGGCCGACTGAGACAGCGGATGGACGAGGAGGTATTCATACAATACGTCTTCGCCCGCCAGTACTCGGACCTTAGAGCGGCCTGCCGAGACCGCGGAATCCTACTGATCGGCGACATTCCCATCTACGTGGCCCGGCACAGTGCCGATGTCTGGGCCCACCGGCGGCTGTTCAAGCTCGACGGCCACGGCAAGCCCACGTCCGTCGCGGGCGTGCCGCCGGACTACTTCAGCAGGACCGGCCAGCTCTGGGGCAATCCCGTCTACGACTGGGAATACCTGGCCGGGACGGATTTCGCCTGGCCGATGGAGCGTATCGGCCACAACCTGCGGCTGTTCGACTTCGTGCGAATCGACCATTTCCGCGGCCTGGTGGCGTACTGGGAGGTGCCCGCCGGCCACAAGACAGCCCAGCGCGGCCGATGGGTCCAGGCGCCCGGCCATGAGTTTCTCTCCACACTGTTCAGGCGGTTCCCCTTCGCCCCGGTGCTCGCGGAGGACCTCGGCCATATTACACCGGACGTCAGGGAAGCCATCGCCCGGTTCGGCTTGCCCGGTATGCGGGTGCTTCAGTTCGGCTTCGACGGCGACCCCGCCCGCAATCCCCATTGCCCACACAACCACGTCGAAAACTGCGTCGTCTACACCGGCACGCACGACAACAACACGACGCGCGGATGGTTCGCCGCGGAGGCCCGAACCGAGCAGAAGCGGCGTCTGGCGGACTGCCTCGGACACAAGCCCACGGCCACGAACATACACTGGGACCTGATCCGCCTGGCTATGGCATCCATCGGGAAGGTTGCCATAATCCCCATGCAAGATCTGCTGGGCCTGGGCGCTGAGGCCAGGATAAACTACCCCTCGAAGGCGCAGGGCAATTGGCGATGGAGGATGCTCCCCGGCGCCGCCGGCCCGCGGCTCGCCGAGAGGCTGACGCGCCTCGTCGAGATACACGGTCGGGCATAGCGCCGCGGGCGGCCGCCCTATCGTCCGCGCCATTCCGAGAGCATCCGTTTGAGGCGGCGCATGATCCCCTGGCAGGCCAACGCATCCGGCGTCGCCGCGCACTGACGCAGCCTCTCTCCGGCCTCGGTGTTCTCGGCGGCCCGGGCGGCCGCCAGGTTTGATAGCGCCAGCGGAATCTCCTCCCGCAGCGACAACAGGTGCGCGAACGCCTCCCGGTCGAATTCGAGCAGCTCGCAGTCGGTCAGCGCCGCCATCGTCGCGCTCCTGGGCAGGCCGGTCAGCAGACTCATCTCCCCAAACACCGACCCCGGCGGCAGTTCAAACTGGATGTGCGCCGCCGCCTCGGAGGTCGCGATATCACCCTGTACACGGCCCCGAACCAGGACGTAGAACGACTCTCCATCTTCGTTCTGTCGCATCAGGACTTCGCCGCGAGTGAAGCGGACGCGATTGACATCTCTTGCGAGCGCCTTGAGCTCATCCCGCGTCAACAGGCAGTTGCCCGAGGCATCCGCGACGAGCTTGCGCCCGAAATCGCTTCGAACCAGGTCGTTCACGCGGGCCTGTATCTCCGAGGCCGGCGGCATCTCGAACCGCTGGGCATGGACCGCCTCCATGAAGGTGCCCAGCATCCGGCCGCTCATCGGGAACGGAATCTCAATCCCGCGCCGGGTGAACTTGTACCAGATCATCCGCATCACGTGCCCTTCGATGCGGGTCCGCTGCTGGTACTGCCGGGACCAGAACCGCAGAACGTACTCGATGCCGAAATCGCGAAAGGCGGTCACGTAGGCGTCCGGCGCCGGGTTCGATTCGACCTCGGAAATGCTCTGCGCCGCCTCGATGAGCGCGGCGATAACATCCCCGGGGGCATCGCCATAGCTGGCCGCCACCGGCACCTCGTGCCGGCGCAGGTTTGTCTGGAGAGAGAAGTTCCGAACCGTCATTTCCGCCAATTTGCCGTTCGGGACTACCACGATGTGCCCGCCGAGTGTTCGCAGCCGCGTCTCGCGGTAGCCCACGAGAATGACCTGCCCGATTTGGCCGTCGATCTCGACCCAGTCGCCCACCGAGATCGTGCGGCTGGCGTGAAGCGACATGCCCGCCAGCAGATTGCCCAGCACACCCTGCATCGCGAAGCCCACGACACCGGTGACGATGGCCGTCGATGTCAGCAGTACNNCCATGAACGCTACACCGAGCATGATGACCAGCCGCAGGAGGCTGCGGGTCAGCCGGGTCAGCGGACAGGCTCGTCCCATCTGCGCCGGGATCTCGACGAAAAGCCCCTCCACGAGCCGCAGGGCCGCGTATATGCCCCAGAAGCTCAGCCAGGCCGGATGATACGGCGACCATTGATCGTGTTCCAGTCCGCGATTCAGACGATAGATCACGGCCAGGGAAATCAGCAGCACCAGTACCGGAAACGCCAGGTAGCTGGCCAGCGCCCCAACGAAATCCCGACCGGTCCGTCTCGTTAGATCCACTCCCTCCGACGGCCTGTACCGGCGGCGAAGCGGAATCGTCACCAGATAGGCCGCCAGCAACACCGCCATCGCCGCGGCCGCGTTCTGAATATGAGGCAGCACGGGCTCAAGCCATTTCAGCATGACCATACCTTTCACTCGCACCTAGTCAGTAATCGCCAACCATTGCCCTGCACGGGCCAGCTCCGCGTTGGCCGCACGATCTTTCGCCTTCTTCTCCAGGGCCCGCAACACGCCATCATCGGCGTCCGGGGCGTGGTGCGCAAGCAGCAGACGCCTCACGCCCGCCGATTCGGCAATCTCTACACAGTCTTCCCAGCACGTATGCCCCATCCCGGCAAAGACCTTCGCATCCGCCCTCGCAAAATGCGCATCGATGAACAATCCATCGGCGCCTCCTCCATCGCGGCACAGTGTCAGGAACTCGGTCTCCTGCGCCGGCGTTCTGCTCGCCCACTCGAGATCGGTGGCGTATACCAGCGACCCACCGTTGTCGGTGTCGTCGATGCGGTAGGCCAGACATCCGCCGGGGTGCGGTATCCGCAAGCCCCGCACGCGCAGCGACCCAAGCGCCATCTCAGTTGCCGGGAATTCGGCGAACGTCATCCGTGCGCTCATCCGGTCGCAGGTGATGGGCCAATAAGGCGGCGACAGCAGGCGGTTGACCGCCTCGCGGACTCCACCGTCGGCGAACATCGGGCCGGCCAGCCGGAACGCCCACCCGGACTTGTAGAACAGCGGGTTCATCGTCAGCCCCATGACGTGGTCGAGGTGATAGTGCGACAGCAGCACGGCAACATCCCCCGGCCCGCCGGCCGCCAGTTGCCCGGCCACGGCATACATCCCCGTCCCTGCGTCAAGCACCAGCCGCTCGCCGCGCGATCCGACAACCAACAGCGATGTCGTATCGCCGCCGAATTCGCTGAAGGCGGCCCCGATGGCCGGCCGGCTGCCCCGCGCTCCGCCAATAAAAAGACGCATACTCATTTCTCCGTCAGCGCCCAGACGCCATCCCACGACGCGGGAGGATCGGCCCGCAGCAACATACATCGCCGCAGGTACAGCCCGGCCGTCGGGTCGTCCGGCAGTTGTTCAAAAACACGAATCGCCTCATCGAATCGCCCTTGCCGGAAGTGCTCCAGCCCCCTGGCGAAGGCGTCCCAGCCGGCCGGGGCGGCGTCCCCGGCCAATCCGGTCAGTTCGTACACGGTCACGGCGCTCCTGCGGCCGACCACACGCAGGTCCGCCAGCTTGCGGCCCGTAAAGGCGCCGGACACCCGGCTCCACGTGCTGTCTGAGACCATCGTCTCGGTGGCGAACGCCTTGTTGGCGCCTTCCAAACGCGACGCCAGATTGGCCGCATCCCCGAGAATCGTGTAGTTGAACCGTTTGCGGGAGCCCATGTTGCCGACGACGACATCGCCGGTGTTGATACCCACCCGCATTCGCAGCGCCGCGCCGGTGTTCTTGGCGTACTCGTCGCGTAGTTCGGCCAGACGCCGCTGGCACCGCAATGCCGCCCGACAGGCCCGCACAGCGTGGTCCGGCTGCTCCAGCGGCGCGTTCCAAAAGGCAATAATCGCGTCGCCCTCATACTTGTCCAGCGTGCCGCCCTCCTCCATGATGATGTCGGTCATCTCGCTGAGGTAGTCGTTCAGCAGGGCCGTCAGTTCGACCGGGCCCAGCTTCTCGCTGAACGTCGAGAACCCGGCCAGATCCGTGAACATGATGGTCAACTCGCGCTTCTCGCCGCCGAGCTGAAGGTGCCCGGGGTCGCGCAATATCTTCTCGATGACCTCGCCGCTGAGGTAGTGCCGGAACGCCTGCTTGATGAACGCCTTTTGACGCCCCTCGGCCCAGTAGTTCATCGCCAGTGCCCCGACCAACCCCAGCATCGCGGACAACTCGTGCACAGCGACCGGCCACCACCACCCCCTGCCATACGCCGCGAAGCCCGTAACCAGCGGCAACCCCAGCCAGCCCACCGCGAGCGGCACGGCCTGCCACCATCGCCCGGCGTAAGTCAGACAGACCGCCGCCCCGACAGCCATGATGATAACGCCCAGTATCACGGCCTCCCGCGTCGCATCCGCCATGAAGCTGTCGGTGAGCAGGTTATCGACGAAGGTCGTATGTAGCACCACGCCGGGGCACTTGGGGTTCACCGGCGTCGGACGCAGGTCCAGCAGCGCCGGCGCGCTGCACCCGACGAACACATAGCAGTCCTTGAACACCTCCGGCAACACCGTGGGCGTCTCGCCCTCACGCAACCGAAGCTCGGACTGGACAATCGCCGCCGCCGAAAACGCCTCCGGCAGCCCCCCGACACCCCTGAACCGCAATATGGTGTTTCCCCTCGCGTCCAGCGGCATACTGCTCTGACCAACCAGCAACTTCCTGCCCGAGAGCCTAACCTGGGCCGATTCGCCTTGCACGACCAGCCACGCCGCCAGACCCAGCGCGGGTACCTCGGAGCCGTCAAACCGCCGAAACGGCGATATCCGCCTGAAAACGCCGTCGCCGTCCGGCAGACCCGCCACATGCCCCACGGCCGCAGACCCGGCGGCGATCTCCTCAACCGGGAACACCAAGTTCCCCGACTCGGCGATAACAGCCGCATTGACGTTCCGCGATGGGCGCGGCACATACTCCGGCCACGTCCCCTCACCCGCCGCCGGCACCGCTCCCAGAACCGCCGGCGTGCCCTCCCGCAACGCCTCGCCCATTGCCTCATCATCGCTGACGCCGTAGACCGACGGCTCAGTGTAGAGCATATCCAAGGCCAGCGTCCTGGCCCCACCCCGCTTACAGAAAGCCGCCATCGCCCCATAGACCTCCCGTGGCCACGGCCATGCCCAGCTATTCTCCCGCTGGCCCCAATCCAGGCTGGCCTGGTCCAACAGAACAAGTTTGACCTGCGGCGACGACGTTTCCCGCACCGAGAAGAACCGGGCGCGCCACGCCCATATCGGTCCCTCCAACGATTCCAGCCACCCCGGCAACCACACGAGCACGGCCAGCATACCAGCAACAAGGCCGACGGCCACTCCTCGCAGACACTTGCCACCACGCTTGAACATGCGGTCCTTCCGGTTGCGTGAATCGGTCTATTGGCCCGCGATAACCGGCATCATGGCGTTGATAAAACGCTGCCGGCGGACCTCATCGGCCGCCGAACCGGTATCCCTGACGATCTTGCGAAGCCCGTCGGCCCGGCTCTTGGCCGATGGGTGCGTCTTGTCGAATCCAAGTCCGCGCGACCGGCCGAGCTGCTTGTCCATGCGGTTGAGCATCGTGATGACGGACCGCTCCGGGTAGCCGGCCCGCCGCAACAGCCTGACCGCCGCGGCGTCCGCCTCCTGTTCCTGCTTGCGGGAGTAGCCCTTGCTCAGCAGGGTCGTCGCGATATCCTGGACCGACGCCTCAAACGTCTGCGTCAGGGAGACCAACTGCTCGTTGCCGAGCTGCTTGGCGGATTCCGTGGCGATGATCGTCAACGCCGAATTCAAGCGCCCCTGCTTGATCGCGCTGAGCCCGTGCTTGAGTTCCACGTGGCCTATCTCGTGCGCCAGCACGGCCGCCAGCTCGTCCTCATTCTCGCAGCACCGCAGCATCCCGCGCGTCACAAGAATCAGGCCCCCCGGCGCGGCAAAGGCGTTGACTTCGTCCGAATCCAGCAGCAGGAAATGATAGCCACCGAACGTCTCGGGGCGATTCGAGAAGACCGCCAGCGACTGACCCAGCAGATTCAGATAGGCATTGGCCTGGGGCCGATCGAGCGGCCGATATGTCTGAAGCACCCTGGCCACGACGGCCCGCCCGATGTAATACTCCTGCTCCGGCGTCAGGTCTTGCCACGTCTTCTCCAGGGCCTTCACGCCGCGGAGGATGGACTCCACCTGATCCTCGCTCAGCAGGCCCGCGCGCTGTATCCTGCCCGTGGCCTCTCCGGCGGCCGGTCCGTATCCACTGAGACGGGCGGCGGCATACACCCCCGCCAAGACCGCCATGCAGACCACCCAAAGGCCGAGTCTTCTCCAAAGGCAGCCACACTGATCGGTGGAACCCTTCGCCGGGCCTGCCGCTGAGATGGAACGTTCGTTTCTCATTGGGCACCTCCCGGCAGATGGCCTTCCTGGCGAAATGCCTGAATCTGCTCCTCGGTCACGGTAATCGCCGACATCTTGTCTACCCAGGTAAAGTCAAACGTTCCGTCCGTGCGCAGCTTCTGCTCGACCTGCTCGTTGAAGCCCTTGCCCGCGATGGCGACCTCATCCGAGGAGACCCCGGTGGCCGCATCGGTCGTGCCGGACCGCATGGCAATCGGCTTCTTGGACAGCGCCGACTCGTGCAGCCAGCCGGTCTTGCCGTCTCTGGTGGTTACCGGGTACCAGCCTTTGTCCAGCGCCCCGGCCTCCACCACGGCCCCATAGTCCACGGTCGTCACAACCGTTCCTAGTTGCGAGGCCGTCGCCCGCACCTTGGCGCTGCGCACCTGGACGCTCATGGGCGGCGCCATCGCCACCTCTGCCAAGGCCAGCAGTAGTACAAAACCCGTCCTGATGTTCATAACACACACCTCATGCAAGAATGTCTTGCGCGCGAGTTCCCGGTGCATACCTGTGGACGCACCGGGCCATAAGAATCCGATGATACAACATATCAGGCGAAAAGCAAGGGGGCCGCAGGGGTCCGCCAGGGCGAATATCCGAATGACCAGGCACTTTCGACCGCCGTGGCACACCCGGGGGCTCGCGAATCCGCCTCAAGACGGTCCTCCCAGGAGGCCGCTGATACCACAGAGAAAACCCCCGCCGGGCTGCTTAGAAGGTTGACACCGACCGGCGATTCGGATATAATTCCGGGGTAGCGCGAAGGATTGCAGATATGGTCTCAAAACAGGCGTCGCTGACTGCGGACCACGGAGTCCTTTGTCTTGGGTCCGCGAGTTTGAGACTGGGGGGTGTGTATATCCCTGCCGGCGGAGGCGTTTCTTCATATCCTGCGCGACCATACTTGTCCGCCCGCCGCATGGTGGGGCTTGCGCACATTTCAGATCGCACGCGTTCCCATGACACCAGACACTTCTTGTAGGAGGTTCAAATCATGCATCGCCCAACTCTCACAACACCGGCGCTTCGTCTTCTGGCGATCATGGCTTTCACGGCATGTACAGTCTCGGCGGATTGGTCCCCGGAGGACGGACACAAGATGCACTACCCTCAGTTGCCCGACCCCGCCGGCTGGGACGTGTGCCTGCTCCACCAAGAGCTGGCCGACGACTTCCAGTGCGCCGAAAGCGGGTCGATCACGGGGATCCACTTCTGGGTATCCTGGAAGGACGACGTTGAGCAGTTCGCCACTGTGACATGGGGCGTGTCCATACACGCCGATGAACGCGGCCGGCCCGGCGAGACCCTGTGGACCTGGGAACCCGGCGACGGAGACGTCGTCTGGCGGCACGCGGGCAAGGGGGACCAGGGTTGGTATTGCCCTTCCCAGGGCGAATCCATTCCGCGCGACCATGTGGACTACTATCAGGTGAACATAACCGGCATCTCGAACGGACTGAGGCAGGAGCAAGGGTGCAGGTACTGGCTGCGCATCGCGGCCGCAACTCAGAGCCGTGCCCAAGTCGGCTGGAAGACATCCAAGAGCACCTACTTTGAACCGGCCATGGCCCGAACCGCATTCGCCGGCTGGAATCCCATCAAGGAACCCGTCTATGACCTGTCGTTCGTCATCACCGGCGAGTCGCTCGATTTTGGCGATGCGCCTGAGTCGGCGGTTGCCGCGGGCTACCCGACACTCCTGTCCAGCGACGGGGCNNGGGGCCCGCCACGTCATCGCAGGCCCCTGGCTGGGCGACAAGAACGATAGACCCGACAGCGAACCGGACGGCCAGCCCACCAGCAACGCCAGCGGTGACGACAGCCTTGACGGCAATGACGATGAGAACGGAGTCCGCATCGGCACAATCCCCATCGTCGGAACAACCTCCGTCGAATTTGAGGTCAGCGGCGGAGGCGGTTACGTCCAGGCATGGGTGGACTTCAATCGCGATGGCCGGTGGGATCCGTTCTATGAACAGGCCATCAACGGCTATTTCCCCGACGGAACGCACTCGGTGACGATCACATCCCCGCCAGGTACGGTGGCGGGTTGGAGTTTTGGACGATTCCGCATCAGCAGCGCCGGAGGACTCTGGCCGTACGGCCGGGCTACCGACGGTGAGGTGGAGGACCACGCCGTGCGGATCTTCCCGAAAGGCACGCCGGACTACTTCGAACCGAACAACCGCCTGTATGAGGCCATCGACATAGGGTACTGGGGCCAGAGTCGTCTGGGGCTCGGAATCCATGAGCCCAACGAGGAAGACTGGAATCAGTGGACGGCCATGGACAGCGGACAGATCGTCGTGGAGATCGGGTACGCTCCTTACCGGGGCCGTCTGAAGGCCGAGCTGTACAGTGCGGAAGGGGTCCTGCTGGCGACCTCCTACCCGACGGAAGCCGGCGAACGACTTGAATACGATGTTACAGGCGGCCAGACGTATTTCACGCGAGTCTACGGTACGGCGATGGAAGTTGCCTTGGCATACGACTTCGCACTGATACCGATCGCCCCGAAGAAGAACTTTGCCGTGCTCTTCAGCGGTGGCATTCGGCCCGCGAAGAACTTCACACGATACTACAACAATACCAAAACGCTCTACGAGATACTCGTAAACCACTATCGCCTGGATCCCAACAACATCTGGGTGCTGTACGCCGACGGCACCGACCCGGGCGCCGATCTTACCACGGCCGACGGTCTGGTGAACTCGGATATGTCCTATGCGTCCCAGGTCCTGCCGGCCACCGGGGCGAATCTCGAAACCGTCCTGACAACAATACTCCCCGCCGAAGTCAACGCCTCGGACTACTTCTTCTTCTGGTCGTTCGACCACGGCGGCGGGGCCTACAACGCACCAGGCACAACGGGCGAAGAAACGCTGTGTGGCTGGTTTGAGAATATCGACGACGCCGATCTCGCCGACTGGCTCAGTCAGGTCCCAGCGCTTCGCAAGACGATTGTGTTGACCCAGTGTTTCGCCGGCGGTCTGCTGGACGACATGATGCCGCTGCTGTCAACGGAGACCGGCTGTGCGGCGACCAACCACTACGAGTCCAGTTGGGGCGACGGGTTCGCCGCGGCCTACAACGACGCGCTTCTGTTACACAACGCCGCCTACGATGCGTACCGCCATGCTTACAACCACGACGGGTACGCGACAGACGGAGAAGGACCCGGCGGGTCGGTCGCGGACCATCGGGAACATCCGTGGGCGGCCACAACCCGTAACCTGCCGATCTTCTGGCAGTACAAGATGGCATGGCCGGTGCTCGACCACATCCGACCCATCAGGTTCGTCCCTCCGTGGGAAGAGATCATTATCCCGTTCCACATGTTGGAGGCGGCCGCCGGAACACCCGGCGTCGGGCCGTCACCGGTCTTCTTCAGGGTCGAATCGATTGAAGCGGGCGTCTTGCTCAAGGATGGCGCCCCTGTCACCCCCGGCCGGACGCTTGTGAGTCCCGGTGAGGCACTGCTGTGGCAGAGCCTTCCACACGCGCTGCTGAGCGAATCGGGCACGCCGTTGCAGGACGATGTCATCGAAGCGTTCACTGTCCGGGCCCACGATGGGGCGACGATCTCCGACCGGCGCATCGGCGTTCCCATACGGTATGTCCAGGGTGGAGAACTGCCGATGGCCCGGGACGACTACGCAACGGTGGATGAGGACGCCAATGACGCCGTCGTGAACGTCCTGGCCAACGATGCGGGCATGGGTGGTCTCTGGGTCGTCAGCGCAAGCCAATCGCTGCGTGGTAAGGTGCGGCTATCCGGCGGGACCGTGCTCTATAGCCCGGCTGCTGAATTCTCCGGTCAGGACAGCTTCACCTACTTCATGGCCGACGGTACCGGCCAGACCGACTCGGCGACGGTATACGTCACCATCCGGCCGGTGAATGATCCTCCGGAGGCGTACTACGATCAGTTCGACATCGCTCCCAACAGCCATGACAACATCATCGATGTACTGAACAATGACTTCGACGCCGAATCGAAACCCCTGACATTCGACCCGGACCAGGACTCCTACAGGATATCCGCCATCGTGCAACAGTGGCCTGTCCACGGCACACTCACCCCGAGGGCCAATGGGACCTTCCTCTATACGCCGCAGCCCGGCTTCATCGGCGAGGACAGCTTCACCTACGTCGCTCACGATGGGCAGGACCCCTCCAATGAGGCCACCGCTGTGATTCACGTATTCCACCGGCGCGCATCGAAGTGGATCGAACAACCGCCGGAAGAGACCGAGCGAGGGATTGACATCCGCATCGACCGCCTGGATGGGATGATGCGGTTCATCGCCGACGACTTTGAGTGCACGAGCACCGGCCCGTTGACGGATGTGTTCCTCTGGGGTTCCTGGAAGCACGACAAGAAGGGCGCCATCCAACGTATCCGCCTGGGCATATACTCGGATGACCCCGTGGGCCGCGGCGGCAGCGATCCACAGAACCTCTACTCCAAGCCCGATATGCCGCTCTGGGCACAGACATTCACAACAGAACAGTTCACCGAGCGTCTACACGCAACAGTCCGGCCAGGCGAATACTGGTGGGACCGTATGCGCCAGGAGTTGATCCCGGCCGGGGATACCGAGATCTGGCGCGTGCATATTCCCATTGACCCGGGCAAGGCGTTCCAACAGAGGGGCTCGCGCGAAGTGCCCATCATCTATTGGCTGGAGGTCTCCGTGGAGACCGAAGGCGGGCAGTTCGGCTGGAAGACGCGGAAGTGGCCGGGCCACTACAACGACGACGCCGTCATGGCCGTCGGCAGCGAGTTGCCGCGATTCTGGGACGAGATGACATATCCGTCCGGGCATCCGTACAGCGCCCTCGATTTCGAGGATCTGGCGTTATGGAGCACTTGGGCCGTAGCGGATGTCTTTCGGGCCACCGGCATACCCATCGCGGTCAAGAAGTTCCAGCGGTCCGATGGCACATGGGCCGACAGGGGCCTCGTTCGCGTCGTGGACGGCGGGATGGCCGGCGGCACCGGACACGAGCTGCAACTGAGCAACGCCAACGTGGAAATCACGCTGCCGTACGTCCTGCGAAAGATGAGTCTGCGGTTCGGAGAGTACGGCGGCAACTGCAACATCGAGATCAACGGCGACTTCCGCAACGTCGACAATCTCTCACAGGTCAACGGCGAGGTCATCGGCGGGGTGCAGGTCTCCGTTGTCAACGGCTTCGGCTCGGACCAGGGCCAGGTCCACCTGGCCGGGCAGGTCCACCAGTTTGCCATCGGCGGCCAGGAGATGTTCATTGACCATATCACCGGCATGGAGTCGATTGACATGGCCTTTGCGGTGTTTACGAATCCCTGCATCAACCCATCCGCCGACCTTGACGGCAGTGGCCTCATGGACTGGAGCGACGTGGCGATGTTCACGGACCAGTGGCTCTGGTCCGGTGCGCCGCAGGATTATATGGAGGGTGATTTCAACTGCGACGGCTGGGTCCGGTTCTCCGATTTTGCGGTGCTGATGTCGCAGTGGTTCGCCGACCCGCCGTCGAAATCCTGAAGGATGCCCGTGAACGGGTGAGGTAATCAGGCCGCATATGGCCAAGCATACTCTCCGCGCCCTCGAATCGGGGAGACTGGATTTGAACCAGCGACCTCTGCGTCCCGAACGCAGCGCTCTAGCCAAGCTGAGCTACTCCCCGAGTAGCAAGACATAAATTATACCCCAGTCGGCCGGTGTATGCAACTACAATAAATTCACCGGATCGACATCAATTGCGATTCTTACCGCCGGCTTGACCGGCCCGCCCCGCCGCAGGCTGGAGAAGAGCCGCTGAATCGTCCCGGCGTCGGGGGCCTGGATGATGATCTGCATCCGGTGAAACCCCTGAATCCGGCTGATCACCGCGGGCATCGGACCCCGCACCGCCACCTCCAGCGGGCCACACGCAACAATCCCGTCAATCCGCTGCTTCATGGCGTCACAGGCCGCCTGAAGCCGCTCGAAGCTCTGATCCCGAAGGACAATCCTCGCCAGACGGTGATACGGCGGCAAATTACACGCCTTGCGGCACTTGAGTTCCTCCGCCACGAATCCCTCAAAATCCCCGTCCACGGCAAACCGTATCGCCGGCTGGTCCGGCATGAAGCTCTGAACATACACCGTTCCCGGCTTCTCGCACCGCCCCGCCCGCCCGGCCACCTGCCGGATCAACTGGAACGTCCGCTCGTTGGTCCGGAAATCAGGCAGATACAAGCACGTATCGGCACTAACGATGCCCACCAGCGTCACATTAGGAAAGTGCAGCCCCTTGGCCAGCATCTGTGTGCCCG
>DDXG01000058.1 GCA_002347125.1 Phycisphaerales bacterium UBA2266 | reverse complement strand
ATGGGGTCCTCGATGGTGATGATCCGCCGGGCGCTGGTCTCGCTGATGCGGTCGATCAGGCTGGCGATGGTGGTGGACTTGCCCGCCCCGGTGATGCCCGTCAGCAGGACCAGGCCCTGCTTGCGGGTGACGATGCTCTTCCAGACGTCGTTGGGAAAACCGATGTCGTCGATTTTCGGGATGTCCAGCGACAGGGCGCGGATGGCCGCCGCCACGCCGTCGTTCTCCATGAAGATGTTGATGCGGAACTGCAGCGAGCCGACGCGATGCGAGCAGTCAACGCTGAGGTTGGCCTCGAGCTTGGCGAGGTTCTGTTCGCTCAGCAGCGGGTAGATGAGCTGTTTGGCGACCTCGGCGGTAACCTTGGGGCCTTTGAGCTTGATCAGGTCGCCATCGATCCGATAGGCCGGGGGCGAGCCGGTCTTGATGTGCAGGTCCGAGACCCGCAGGGCCCCTCTGGCCTCGAAATAGTGCAACATGTCGTTGATGGACAGATCGCCGAGGTCCGTCGTGGAATAGGCCTTCGTCGTGGGCAGGTATTTCTGGGCCATAGTCTTGAGATCGTCTCTGGTGGCGGTTGCCGGGCAATGGGCTCACGATCCAGTATATCACCGGGGGGGGCCAGCGACCAAAGCAAATCGTTCTCGCACGGCCCGCGTGCCCGCCGCGGCCGGCCTATTTTCGGCGGTTCTTCGGATGGAGCCAGTCCTGAAGGTTCTTGGCAAGAATCTGGATGTCGCGTTTGGCCATGATGTGTTCGGCGATGGCCGGGGGAATGTGCAGCTTGGCCATGGCGGCCTCGACACGCTGCCAGAGGCGGTCCTTCTTCGCCTGGCCCTCGGCCAGGTAGAGTTCGGAGACCAGCTCCGAGACCTTCTGGAGCATGATGGCGTCGAGGTTGTCGTAGTAGCGGTTGATGATGCCCCGCTGATGGGCGGTGTATTCCTGTTTAGCCATGTGCCGTACCGTCTGAATCCTGTTGCGATGTGGCCCCGTGCAACGCCGGCCCGTGTTACCCGGCGGGTCCTTGCCGCCGCAGAAGGTAACAGCGCCCGACGCCGCGGTAAACGGCAAAAAACGCACACCGGATTTGCGCGGTGCGGTTTTTTGTCAAAATAGGGTATTGCGGGGTTTTTGCCTGGCCTTGGCCGGCTGGGCGATTATAATTCGGCAAAGGTCGGCAGGGACGGTATGCGCCTGCGGATCGGGCGGCGTCGGGGGTTGGTTCGCGCCGGGCCCGGGCCGATCAGGATGTGAAATATCATCTCGTGCAGAAGGATTCGACACACGAGACACTGTATGCGACAAGGATCGTTCTTACTGCTTGGATGCGTGCTGGCCCTGACGGGGGCGCGGACGGTTCGGGCGATTGAGGACAAGCAGGCGGCCCTGTTTGTCGGGCAGGACATGCAACTGCGCGGAACGAACCTGGTGCACTACCAGATCGCCACCGACGGCGGCCAGGGGACCGGCACCGAGCATATCATGGTCTTCCGCGAAGGCTTCAGTCTGCGGGTCGGGTCCAACCACTTCGAGACCGAGAGCGCCGTAGTGCTCATGGAGCCCGTCAAGACGGACTTCCGTGGCCGCGAGCATATCTTCTATCTGGTCCGGGCGTATCTCGAAGGCGAGGTAGGCGCGGCCCAGAGCGGTGAGGCGCTGACCAGCGGCGTGCGGGAGGCCGAACCCGATGGCGGCATGGCGATGATGCTTCGGTTCACCGTCATGGGGGAGGTCTTTGTCTCGGCCGACCAGCGCGAAATCGCCGATCCACGCGGTCTGCGCCTGTATGGAAGGGCCATAGCAGTACTGGGAGAGCGGTACAAGGAGGAGAAGCCCCGGCGGATCAGGAGCGGCGGGGCCCGCGAACTGCTGCTGAGCCCCGGGGCCAGAGTGCCCAAGTTCCGCTACCCCATCAACATCGCCGCGGCCGGTTCCCTCTCGCCCCGTATCGAATCCACCGAGGCCTCCGATGGGACCAACATCGCCACGGTCATGGGCCGGTTCTACCTCTGGCAGAAACAGGACGACAGCGGCGCGATGCTCGAACTCGAGGCCGACAGCGCCGTCATCTTCTACGCCCAGGCCGAGGACCTGTCCCTTGATTCGCAGGGCGCCTCGGATATCCTGGCCAGCGGCGTGGTCGAGGGGATTTACCTGCGCAACAATGTTGTCATGCGGGAAGGCGAGCGGTCCATCCGCGCCGACGAGATGTTCTACGACTTTCAGCGCCAGAAGGCCCTGGCGAGCAACGCGGTCATGCGGACCTATGACGAGCAGCGGGGCGTACCGGTCTACGTCCGGGCGGTCAGACTGCGGCAGGTCGCCGAGAACCGCTTCGCCGGCGACGACGTGGTGATTACAACCAGCGAGTTTTACGCACCCCAGGTGTCGTTGCACGCCAGCAAGGTCGCCATCACGGATATGACCAGTATCGACGAGAACGCGCCGCCCGATGCCCCCAGCCTCTACAACGCCCAGATGCAGAACGCCCGGTTCAAACTGGGCGATCTGACGCTGCTGACCGTCAACGAGGTTGAGGGCCGTCTGGATCGCCCGGAGATCCCGCTTCGCGGGGCCAGCGCCGGCCACAGCAGGACCTGGGGCACATCCGTGGAGACGCGGTGGTATCTGGAGCGGCTGCTGGGCCTCAAGGAACAGCCGGGGACCGACAGCACGCTGTCGTTGGATTACTTCAGCAAACGCGGCGTCGGCGGGGGCATCGAATCGCAATACGCCAAAGAG
>DDXG01000099.1 GCA_002347125.1 Phycisphaerales bacterium UBA2266 | reverse complement strand
CTGGTTCGAATCCAGTCACCCCGACTTCGATAGGTCTTTGTCGGCAGGAGGTCTTGAATTTCAGTATTTGCCACGATTGACACAGTCCGAGACAATTCCACAGAATTCGGTGGAACAGGTTCAAGACACGGTGCAGCGGGTTGTAGGGCATCATATAGCCGCAGCCGGACCGACCTTGACGCGGCTGGGGCCGATATTGTTGTGGGTAGCCTGGGGCCATCGTGGCTTGCGAGTCTTATCGGACTGGTGGGCGAGCGACGGCACGGCCGGAGGCGGTTTCTATGGCAGTTTGACGTTGAGGCGGGGGCCGCCTTTGGGGAAACGGCCTGGTTAAGTCCCTGCACCGAGCGGTCGATGTAGTGGGTGGCCTCACGTCGGAGGAGGCACTTCACAGTCAGGACGCCCGGTGTGGAATCGTGTCCAACAACCCCAGGACAGGCCTTTTGCAGCAGTACAGCGCCGCGCAAGACGGGTCCCACCTGTTTGTCGTGGATCCCTGTTCGTACACGCAGAGGCGGGATGCGGAGGGGGCGGCGATTATCGGCTGCGAGGTTCCGATAGCGGGTGAGACGTTGCATTTCCAAATCGCGGTGACGGCGGGGCAGGTCAGGCTGGCGGACCTCGTTCCGGCGGCCAGACAGCTTGGCGACGCGATCAGCCGGCGGGTCGTCGAGCGAGCGGCCGCGGAGAAATACAGCATCCCTTGCGGCCGCGGGTGCTCGGCGTGTTGTCGCCGCTATCTGGTGCCGGTGACGGTGTGCGAGGCGTTCGCCCTGACCGGTCAGGTCCTGGCGGCAGAGCCCCCCGAGAGCCGGCGTATACAGCGGCGACTGCTCCTTGCGGCGCGGCGGATTATGGAACGCCAGCCGCCGAAGCTGTCATTTGACGGGTCGGGCACGTGCAGTGATACCGATCTGGCGGCGACGAGCCGGTGGTATGAACAGATCGATGTGCGTTGCCCGTTTCTTGAGGGCGATTGCTGTTCGATCTATGCGGCACGGCCGGTCGCTTGCCGGCAACACTTCGTCCACGGGTCAGCCGAGGGGTGTACGGGGCATAGCGACGACGCCGAACGACTGCCGATGCCGGTTCAGATGGCCGATGTGCTCGGCCTGGTGGCCGCGGAGCTGGAGTCGGCGGCCGTAGAGGCGGTGCCTTTGCCGCTGATACCGGCGTGGTGCGATCTCAACGCTGAGCGGGGGTTGCGGACCTGGCCGGCGGTCGTGGCCGCCGAGACGCTGGCCCGCACCGTACGACAGGCGGCGCTGGAGGGCATGCGAGAGGTATCCGGCGTCTGCTGAGCACCGGCCGCCAGGGGATCCCGGCGGCTAGGCGTAGGCTCTGCCCTTCTCATCCACATGAATCGTGGCACCGTCGGCTCGTTCGAGGACCACGAGAGCATGCTCAAGCTCTTGCAGGCTGGGCACTTTGAACAAGCGACCGCATTCTGCACAGCGAATCCGTCGGTCGGCGGCGCCGGCATCAAGGCGTCGGGGGGTTCGGCATTCCGGGCATTGAGCGATGATCTTCACGGTTCACACAAGTTCACACGCCCAAGGCGAGAATGTTGCGTGCCGCCTGGCGGCTGTTCTCGGCGTTGTCGAGTTGGCCGCCGACGATCATCCGGCGAACTCGACGGACGATTCGCGGATCTTCGGGCGGCGCCGTCAGGTTGATGCGGGAGACGAGTTCCGCGTCGGCGTCGGCCCCGGCCGTTACGTGGGCGTGAGTCGCGCCGCCTCGGTTGCACGGCGGGCCGACCGTTACGCTGCTGATGCCCTGGCCGGCGTCAATTCTCTCAAGCATAGCGGGGCCCTTTCCAGATTCTGTTGCCGCCCTATTTCTCCGGCGCAAGCGTTTGAGCCGTTTCGTGGGCGGCGAAGGCGATGAACGCCAAGGGGCTGACCGTGATCATCTGTTCCTGCAAGGTGGGAGTGTCGGAGGTCAGTTGCCTTCTTGCGTACGCACGGATTCGTTTGTGGATTTCGCTGTCGGTGCTGTCCCAGACCTGTTCGGTCGCCCAGATGAGTTGGCCGTCGGACAGGTCTATGAGCTTGAGCCGCAGAACCAGGTTCAGATGCGGATAGGGTTTGTACTGGACGACGGATCCCATGAGCACGGCGTCGCACTTGCAGGCGTCCTGAATGTCGGCGAGTTGTTTGAGGCTGTAGGACGCGTCGCGATTGGGACCGAGCATCGTCATTACCGGATGGCGGCTGTCGAGCAGGGTCAGGCTGAACAACTGGCGTCTTTGGATGGCCTTGTACAGGGCCTGCGTCACGTCGCTGGAAATGCCGTTGTAGTCTGAATGGTTGGCGGGTTCCAGCAGCGCCACCTTCCCGACGGCGGCCGGGGGCCTGGCGGGATTGATGTAGTAGCTGCCGGGGGGAACGCCGACGGACTCCTGGCAGCCGGAAAACAGGCTGAGGCATGAAGTCGTCACGGCGATGATACAAAGCCGTCGAGACCGCCTGCGGGTGCGATCGGTATGTCTGGATGGCAGCGGTTTCATGGGCATATCCTTCGTTATCACAAGGCGGTGGGTCTAATCCTACGGCAGGGCCGGGTTGGCAGACTGTGCGGTCTGGGTGCGGACCTCGCCGCCAAGGATGGTCAGTATCTTCAACAGAGCCTCGAGTTGGGCCCGCTCGGCATCCCGCATCTCATCTCGAAACCCGATAACGTCGCTCTTCCAGTTATTCAGTTCAGTTCGCATTTCGATCAGCAGGTCGTTGGCTTCGTTGAGTTCCTGACGGGTCTTCTGCAACTGGCCCTGCGATTCCGCGAGCTTCCCGCTGAGGTCGGCGTTTTCGGTTTGTAGTTGCCTGCTGAGTTCTCTGAGGGCGACCATTTCCTCAGCGAGTTTGGCGTGCTCCCTGGACAATTCCACGGCGGATTCCACGGCGGTTTTGCCGGTTGGCTCGGTCTGATGAAAACGCGCGTTCTGGTCGGCGGGGACCGGCTGCAGGTTTGTATCGGTTCGAGGTGCGGGGCCGGCCGTGCGGGACTCATTGCACCCGGCGAACGCCGCCAGCAGCAGCGTCGTCACGACTATTGGCATCCATCGTATATTTGTTCTCATGGTAAACATCTCCAGTCCTGATTACTGAGGGTTTTGACCCGTAGGGACCGACTCAGGGGGTTCGGGTGCGTCCGCCTGGGCGGTGCGGGCATAGTCGCATCGGACATACATCTTTGACCCGCAGGCGCACGTGACCTCAACGACCGCATATTGCGGGTGCCGTTCGACCACGTGGGCCTGGGCCGGGGCCGGGGGCTCGGACGAGGGGTTTCCCGCGGACATCACCCGACCCGACGGCGTCAGATCGATCCGCCGGCTGCCGCCGACCTTGAAGGTTTCGCTTTTGAGAATATGGCCTGTTGCCTTGTGCATTGTGTCGGTGTCCTTTTCACCCGGCCACTGCCGGCTACGCCTGGTAGTCAATCCGTGGAGCATCCGCGGCGGCACTGTTGCGCGCAGCGGCGGCTTCGTCGGATTCATCTTTCTGTGGTCTGCGCGCATCTGGGTTGGGACGAGATCCGCCTTGGTCCTTGCGTCGTTTGTTGCGGCGGTCGATGGCGGTCAGCGGGCCGACGTGTTGCAGGGGTTTGATCATGTTGTAGTCGTTGCTATCCATCGTTCCATTGCCTCAGTTTGACGGACAGGTTGAACAGTGCGCCGGCGTGCAACTGGCTGACGCGCGATTCGGTGATATCGAAGACCTCCGCAATCTGTTTCATGGTCAGTTGTTGCTGGTAGTAGAGGATGACGACCTGGCGCTGGCGTTCGCTGAGGCGAGAAATGGCCTGGGCGAGGGTATCGAGCAGTTCAGCCTTTTCGAGGCCGGCATCCGGGCTATCGGTGCCGGCGGCGGCCAGCAGCGCCCCGAGAGGGCTGTCGCCGCTGTCGTCGCCGTCGATGGACAGGAACTGTCTGGCGCGGGCGCCTTTGTAGGCCTCGTACAATTCGTCCAGACTGATCCCGAGCGTTCGGGCGAGTTCCTCATCGGTCGGGGTCTCGCCGGTCTTCTCCGCGATTTCCTGGCTTGTCTGGAGGGCGGTTCGGATGTGCTTGTTCACGGCGGCCGGGACGAAGGACCAGCCTCGCAGTTCGTCGAGAATGGCGCCTTTGATGCGCAAGTAGGCGTAGGTTGTGAACTGGGCCTCGCGTGAGGGGTCGTAGTCATGTGCGGCCTTGACGAGTCCGACAACGCCAGCCGAGACGAGGTCTTCATAGGACAACGGCGGCTTGAGATAGCCAACGACGCGCTGGACGATCTTGTGGACCATCGGCAGGTATTGTTCGATCTGGTCGTCACCGATGCCGCGCGGATTCTGACTGTCGTAGGCCCGCTTGGCGGCGGTCCGCAGATGCGTACATTCCGTCTGGGGGCTTTCGGCTGTTGGTGTCGGAGTGTCCTTAGTTTCCGTCGTCATTGTCCGACCGCATTTCTTCTTCAGCCTGCCTGGCGGCCATGGCGTCGATCAGGATGGCGTTGACGGCGCGGGCGGCGACGGTGGCGACGGCGTAGGCCGCGGCGGCGCCGATCAGGGCCCGCTTGCAGCATACGATGGGGCAGAGGCCGTTGAGCCAGCCCACGAGGCCAAGCACGAAGAAGCCCAGTGCCCCAAGGGTCACCGCCGTGGAACGAACGTCAATAGGCACGATTGTTGTTCTCCTGTATTGCCATGTCCAGCGGACGGATCTTTAGGGCCGTCCCTGCCGCTACAATGCGGCGACCAGTTCTTTTTCATGTTCATGTCTTGTCGTCAGGGCGTTCGATGCCTCGCCGGCGGCGATCCGCACCGTCTGGACGGGTTCGACATCCGTGCCCAACACCAGTTCATCGTAAGCCACCACCGGCAGCAACGGGGCCATCCGACCGAGCATGGAGGCCAGCGTCGAGCGGAGGCGTGCGTCGCAGAGCAGCACGACCTTGTCCAGCCCCTGTTCCATGACCTTCTTCCAAGCCGCGACGATCTGCCGGGCCATATCCATAGCCTTCTCGGCGGACAGCGCCAGCGACAGATCATCGCCCTCCTGGCGCAGGGCGGCAACCGCCTGATGTTCGAAGGCCGGATCGAGAGTGATGGCCGCGATCCGGCCGCGATCGTCCTTATACTGTTGGGTGATGGTGCGATGCAGGGACTTTCTGACCAGTTCGGTCAGGGCGGTGGTATTCTTGGTTCGGGGGGCGTGCTCCCCGAGGGCTTCGAGGATGCTCGTCAGTTCGCGGATGGGAATGCCCTCACGCAGGAGGTTCTTGAGGACTCGCTGCAGCAGACCCATGGAGACCTGCCCCTCGGCGCCGACGATCTCTCCGATGAGGGAGGGCTGGGCCTTCCGCAATCGGTCGACCAGGAGTTGCACGTCCTCGCGGGTGAGCAGCTCGTCGGCGTGCCGTCGGAGGGTCTCGGACAGGTGCGTGATGAAGACGGATTCCGGGTCGATCACGGTGTAGCCGGCGAGTTCCGCCCGTTCCTTGTCGGCGGCGGTGACCCAGAGGGCCTTGAGGCCGTAGACCGGCTCGGTCGTCTCGATACCGTTGACTTTCTCCCTGGCGGCTCCGGAGTCCATGGCCAGGAACATCTCCGGTTCGAGTCGTCCCTGGGCCACGGGTTGGTCGGCCAGCCGGATGCGATAGACGGTCGGCTCGAGGCTGATGTCGTCGCGAAGGCGGACGAGGGGCATAATGATTCCCAGCTCTTGGGCGAACCGCCGCCGCAGGGCGCCGATACGGTCGAAGATGGCGCTGTTGCGGGCCGGGTCGACCATGCTGATAAGCCTGACGCCGACCTGGACGGAGATGCGATCGACCTCGAGCAACTCCTCGACGGGTTGCTTGTCGGTCTCTGTCTTTGGGGCGTGCTGCTTGTGGGCCTGCTGGTCTCTTTCGTGACGGCCGAGGGTGCGGCCCACGGCGGCAGCGCCGGCGGCCAGCAGCAGGAACGGTATTTTGGGCAGGCCCGGCACCAGGGCCATGCCGGCGATGATGAAGGAGGCGATGGTGTAGGGTTCGGCGGTGTTCATGAACTGTCGGCTGAGGTCCTGGCCGACGCTGTGTTTGGAGGATATCTTGGTGACCAGGAAGCCCGAGCTGATAGAGATGATCATGGACGGGATCTGGCTGACTAGGCCGTCGCCGATGGACAGAATCGAGTAGGTCCTGACGGCATCGCCCAGCGGCATGGCCCGCGAGTAGCCCATGGCGATGCCGCCGATGACGTTGATGAGCGTGATGATGATGCCGGCCTTGGCGTCGCCGCGGATGAACTTGCTGGCGCCGTCCATGGCNNGCCGGGCATGGCGTCGAGGGTGAATCTTGCGGATACCTCGCTGATGCGTTCGGCGCCCTTGGTTATGACGATGAACTGGATGACCACCAGGATCAGGAAGATGACCATGCCGACCACGAAACTGCCGCCGGCGACGAACCCGCCGAACGTCTCGATGATCCTGCCGGCGTCGCCCTGAAGGAGGATCAGTCGCGTCGATGCGACGTTCAGCGACAGGCGGAACAGGGTCACGAACAACAGCAGGGATGGGAAGGTGGAAAGCTCCAGGGCCTCACGGGACGAGAGGGTGACGATCAGCACGGCCACGGCCAGCGAAATGCTGCACGACAGGAGCATGTCCAGAACGAATGTCGGCAGCGGAATGAGCAGAGTGGCCAAAACGGTCACGATGCCGATGACAAGGACGGTGTTACTGTGCGCCGCAAACGGCGGATCGACGGCGTCGGTCTGAATTTGTGCGGCCGGTGTTGTCTTGGCGTGTTTGGCCATATGTCTTCGTTGCGCTGACGGCGGATTCAATGTTGAACGGGTCCGGGGGCGTCGCCCGGCGCCAGGATTTGGGTGATGCGGACGCCGAAGCGACCATCGACAACGACCACCTCCCCTGTGGCGAACCTGGAGCCCTTGAGATACAGGTCGGCGGGCTCATGCACACCCTTGTCGAGTCTGACGACCGAGCCGACGCCGAGGGCCAGCAACTTGCGCACGGAGATCTCCACGCTGCCGATGCCGGCGGTTACGGGAACGTCCATATCGAGCAGGATGTCGATGCTGCCGCCCGGGCCGACGCCGGCGCCGACGGGGGCTTCAGTGAACTCGGCCGACTGAACCTGTTTCTGGATTTCGGGCCGTGCCTCGGCCGCTTCCGTTGACTTTGCCATGTCTGTGTCTTTCTAGTGTGTGCAATCAGCCATAATGCCTTATCGGTTACGCTTGTGCATGAGCGTTGACGGCGGTAATGACGACGGCGTTCTTGCCGGCGGACCGCGCGGGTCGACCGCTCAGGAGCGGGCGGCCTTCCACCTCGATATCGATCGGGTCGCCGACGACTCGGTCCAGCAGCAGGACGTCGTCGGGCGCGACGGTCATGACTTCCTCGAGCGTCAGTCGAACGCCGCCGAGAACAGCGCCTAGCGTTATGGGCATTCCATGGAGATGTTCGGTCATGGCGGCGGCTTGCGCATCGGCGGACATCCTGGCTGCCTGTGGAGAGGTTCGACCGACCAGGGAATCCAGATCGGCCGCGCGGAGCAGCACGGTCGCCTTGCCCGCGGCGGCCTCGTCGCCGCAGCGGATAACGAACTCCATTCTGACCCACTCCTCGGCGGTCTTGAGCGCCGGCGGCACTGCTCCGACACTGATGTTGCCACAGAGGCTTAGTTGCTGGAATGACTCGTGGGCGAGGGTCAGGCAGTGGACGAACAGTCCGGCGATATCCAGCAGCAGGGATTGCTCCAGGGGCGACAGTTCCTCGGCCTGGACCGTCTCGGCCGTCTCGTCGGTGTCGCCAAGCAGACGCCGAAGCCAGGCGCGGGCGGTTCCTTCATCCACAACGACAGCGCCGGCGGCCGGTCCGGCGGGACCGCCGAAAGTTGCCCAGCACAGGCGGTCGGCGTCGGTCGGCTGGACCAGATCGCATAGATAGTGCTCAGTGGCCTGAGAGAACTCCGCCGCAGCGGTCTCACCGGCGAATCTTCGAAACTCCTCGGTGAGCCGCCCGGCGGCCCGCGCCGCCATATCAGCCAGCGCGCCATGGTATTGGCCGCTGAACCGATGGGGACGGGTCCAGTCCCACAGTTCTGCCGAGATGCCAGCCTCGTCCGCGGGGCCGGCTGTCAGACGGCCCCGCAGCGACTGCAAGAGCGCGTATCGATCGGGGGGTGAGCTCATTGGATGGCGATATCCTTGAAGTAGACTTCCTTGATGAGCGGTTTGGCGTTGGGGGCCAGCGTCTGGTTGAAGGCGTCGAGAATCTGCATCTGGAGCCGCCGTAGGTTGCGGTCGCCCCGGACGTCCTCAAGAGTCTGGCTCGCCAGGAATAGATTCAGCCAGTTGACCAACTCGGCGGACTTGCCGGCAACCACGGCCTTGCTGTCGGCGTTTTCCTTCTGGAAGAGCTTGAGCATGAGCGTCACGCGAAGGTAGCGAGTCAGACCGGGCTCATTGAGGGTGGCCACGACGGTGGGCAGGTCTTCATAGAGTACGGTCTTCTCCGGATCGTTGTCGGCCGGGGAAGTCTTGTCCGCAGCAGCCGTCTTGGCGGTGTTCGGGTCCGCCGGGCCGGGCGTTGCCGATCCGGCGAAGATCCTTCCCAATCCGAAGCCGGCGCCGGCGCTGACGCCGACGAATACGATCATGACGACCCAGGGCAGCAACCGCCCAACGAAGCTTTTGCCGCCGGATTCGTCCTCGGGTTTGTCGCGCTTGTGGTCTCTGCTTTGCCTGGCTTTCTCTTCATCGGCCATAGGGTGTGCCTCTGTCTGGTTCATTGAGCCCGCCATCAGACGGCCGTCATATTGTCTGAAGGCATTGCTCTTCTCGGTACCGTTTGATTTTGTCGCGGAGCGTCCGGTCGCTGATGCCAAGGACTTCGGCGGCGCGCATCCGGTTGCCGTCCGTCTTTTCGAGTGTGTCGAGGATGGCCCGGCGCTCCAACTGGGCCAGAGGGATGCCCGCGAGGTTCACCTGTGAACCATCGATAGCGGGCGAGCCATGCGACTTCTCCTGGGTCCTGGGTTGGAGTTCGTCGAACAGCCATGAGACATCCGCCAGCGACAGGACCGGTCCTACGCCGAGAATCAGCGAGGTCAATACGACATTTCGCAGTTGGCGGACGTTTCCGGGCCAGTGATATCGGGCGAATATGTCCATCATGGCCGGGTCAAGGGCCGTGATGCGGCGGGCGGCCTGGCGGGCATATTCATTGACGAAATGCCAGACCAGATCGCCCAGGTCCTCGGGGCGCTGCCGCAAGGGGGCCACCGCCACGCGCACGGCGCTCAGACGATAATAGAGGTCCCGCCGGAAGCTGCCTTGCTCGACCTCGGCGGCGAGGTCGCGGTTTGTCGTGCTGATGATCCGCACGTTGACCCGGACGTTCTCGTTGCCGCCGACGCGTTCAAATTCCTGTTGTTCGAGGATTCGCAGGAGCTTGGCTTGGAACCGCAAGGGGGTCTCCGTGATCTCATCCAACAGGAGGGTTCCGCCGTCGGCTGTTTCAAACCGGCCCTTTCTGCGGGTGTAAGCGCCGGTGAAGGCGCCCTTCTCG
>DDXG01000100.1 GCA_002347125.1 Phycisphaerales bacterium UBA2266 | reverse complement strand
ACCTGCCGGACAACCCCGCGGCCATCAGGATGCCTTCCTTTCGAATATGCGTATCACGTTCTTGATCGTGTCCAGCACGTAGACGCGGCCGGCCTCGTCGACGGCCACATCAAAGCCGCCCGACTGGCATTCCTCCGGCAGGGTACAGACCCTCGATGCGCCGCCCTCGACAAGCTGTTGCGGACCGGCCACGGCGCCCACGAAACGGCCCTCGGCGTCGTAGACCTTCACGCGCACGAGGCCCTTCTCACAGGTCACAAAGCCGCCCTCCGGCAGGATGGCAAAGTGGACCGGGTTGCAGCAGCCCGTAAAGCCTTCCAGCCTTGACGAGAACTCGCCCCAGCCGAACTCCAGGTCGCCGTCGCGCGTGTAGGCCTCGATGCGATGCCGCCCGGGATTAACCACCCGCAGCAGCCCGTCGTCGGCCACCGCCAGGTCGAAATAGGGGCTTGGAATGACGAATCCGGCGATATCCCGCGAGGCATCCTTCTCACCGATGCGACCTATCACCCGGCCGTCTCGCCCGTAACGCAGAACAACGCGGTTGCCCGCGTCGGCGGCGAAGACCTCATCCTTGCATACCGCCAGACTTGTCAGCACCGCGTTCTCACCCGCCGAAGGCCAGGCGGCAAGCTGCTTGCCCGTCTTGTCATAGACCTGGACGTGGTCTTTCATCCCAAGGTATATCGCACCGTCTTGGGCGACCGCGATGCACCGGGCCGCGCCGGCCACCGAGAACTGTCCGACCCGTGAGCCGACCGTATCGAACAGGACGACCTGCCGGTCGCCGGCAACGTACACCATCGAGTCCGGGGCCACACAAATGCCTGTGGCGTTTTGCAGGCCGGTGGCGATAGCGGGGCCTGCCTGGGCATAGAGCAGGAGATTGGGGTCGATCCTGGCCAGGTCGCTGATGTCATAGGTAAACTCGCGGCCCAGACCGCTACCCCCGGCTCCGGTTGTGTCGTAACGGATCATCGCTACGATGCCGGCGACCACGGCCAGCATGATGACCACGCCGGCCAGAATCTTAACGCTCGTGTCAGCCTTGTACGCTTTCATGTATTACGTTGCGCCCGCGGGGGCACGCCATTATGGCCCCGCAGGAGCCATGTTTCAACCGTTCTACGGCTGGCCGCCTATGTCGAGGCAGGCCATTTTCGTCAGGTCGCGGACAATCAGCCGGGTTCCGACCAGCGCCATGGGACCCCAGGACTCATGCCCCTGGAGCACCACGGCGTCATCCAGCGGGGCGAACCCCGTTGGGGCCGCCGGTGTCATCGTCAGACGCCCGTCGTCATCCATCACATAGAGCACGCCGTTGGCGATCATGTAGGGCCCAAGACCAAACTTGTGGGCATTGCCACTGGTCCAGATCAGATTCCCATCGAGGTCCAGGCAGGCCAACTGCTTATCCGGCCGAACGCCGTAGATGCGCCCCTGGTACAGCACGGGAGTCTGCTGCTCGGAGCCAAATATGGCGGCATCGAGCCGCCACAGCAACTCGGGGACGATCCGCCCGGCGTCAGATTTCAATTGCAGCATTATACAGCCGGCGTTGTAGCCTCCGGACAGAAACACCCGGCCGTCGCCGACGGTCAGCGGCGTCGGCACGTTAGCGATGCGGATCTTCCAATCCGGGTATTCCCATAGGATTTGCCCATCCTTCGCGGATACGCCAACGACCCCCCCGCTGGCACAGTAGAGGTACTGCCGTTGGCCGTTGGACTCCATTGGCACAACGGATGAGTGCGTCATCACCCATTTCCTGGGATTATCAGTCCGCCACAGGACCTCGCCGTTGTTGCAGTCGACGGCCATGAGGAGGGCGTCGCCCCCCACCGCCAGGATGGCCTTGTGGTCCTCGACCAGGGGGCACTGCCCGGCGTACCAGGCGGGGACCTCGGCTTTGTGTTCGCGCACCAGGTCAATCATCCATTTCAGCTCGCCCGTGGCCGAATCGAGGCAGGTAACATGGCACTTGGGCCCAAAGGCCACGACATATTTGTCGGTTACAGTCGGTATGGTGCGGCTCATCCCGTGGTTTCGTTTGATGGACACCGGATAACGATACTGCCAGATGTCCGCGCCGTCGGCCAGGGAGACGCAGCGAATGACGTCGGACTGCTCCTGGCGGTCGTAATCCATGACATAGACGCGGCCGTCCCGAACGGCCGCTCCCGCGTATCCTTCGCCCACGTCGATGGTCCAGAGCACCCGCGGGCCTTCGGCAGGCCACTGCCGGGCCAGTTCCGGGCCATCGACGACGATGGCATCCATACTAGCACCGCGGAATCGCGGCCAGGCACCGGCAATATCCGCCGGTACGCCGTTGAACTTCAGGAGTGTGCCCTTGATTTCCGCAGCAGAGGCCTCGCCCCCAAACGGGCTGGCGTCATTGGGATCGGGCAGCCGCAACGAAAAACGCATGGGCGGGGTGTAGCCCAGCCATTGCACAATCAGCAGCATGGCGGCCACGGCCGTGAGGACGGGCAGGACCCAGACCAGGACGTTGCCGCGCACTTGGTTGGCGTGTGAGCAAATGTGCATCTATTCGTTTCTGAGGGCGTCGAGCATCTCGCCGCCGAGGGCAATACGCGTTGCCAGGGCCACCCATATCATACCACTTACGGCGATGGCCGCAACCGTCAGCCCCAGCGACAGGCCCGGCACATCGGCCCCAGGGGCCCGCAAGGCGGGCATAACCGCCACCAGGGCCGCAAGAACGCCTATCATCA
Source organism: Phycisphaerales bacterium UBA2266 (assembly GCA_002347125.1). Lineage (GTDB taxonomy): Bacteria > Planctomycetota > Phycisphaerae > Sedimentisphaerales > Anaerobacaceae > UBA2266. The sequence goes on along the minus strand of DDXG01000100.1, from coordinate 282 downwards.
ACGCCGCCGCCAACAGGGCCCAGTGTTCATATAGCAGCATTCGGGACAGGGTGTTCTTGCGGAATCCTACGGCCCGGAGCATCGCCAGTTCGCCCCGGCGGTCGAGAACATTCCGCAATACCACCAGGGCCAGGCCAATACTGCCGACGACCAGGCCCAAGCCGCCGAGCATCTGGAATATGGTCAGGTAGGTATTCTGCACGCTGTTGAAAGCGGCGAGCCGCTGGACTGTCGGGGTAAGATTCAGGCCGTAATCGGCCAGGCGGTCGGACAGTTGCGACT
>DDXG01000060.1 GCA_002347125.1 Phycisphaerales bacterium UBA2266 | reverse complement strand
GCTCGTCACATCATCATACACCCATGCCCCGGCCCCCGCATCCCAACGGCCCCCCTGGCTCTGTAAGTGATAATCACCATCGACCCAGAAGTCATCGTTGGCATCTTCCGGCGTTCCGTTCGGGTCCCAATATCCCGGCATCGCAAAGCACGGGTCCGCCACCACATTGTCATGCCCCTCCTTCGTCCACTCGCTCTGCAAGATACAGTTGGTCACAATCAACCGCGGCTTATATGGCCCATAGTCGTCGGGCTGATAGAGACTGCTGTCCGCAGGTTCGTTGCCCCAGACAATACAGTTGGACATTGCAACTTCCCCACGCCTTGACAGAGCAACGGCCCCCCCCGCATTACCCGCCCGATTTGCATAGAAAGTGCAATTCACGATGTCTGCACTGGCTGATGCCAGATACTCCCACCCAATTGCCCCACCATACGCCGATGAGTTTCCGACAAAGACGCAGTTTGTGATTAAGGGCGATCCACCAAACAGACTTATTGCCCCACCGTCGGCGTAGGGCCAGTGGTTGTCCCTGAAGACGCACTCTGTGATGAAGGGCGATGACGAGCCGCAATACACTCCCGGAACTGCCCTCCTGACGGTGAACCCCATCAGCACCGAGTCCCTGTCTTCACAATCCCCAAAAATCACCCCCGCCGTTCGATACCCCCCGTCCAAGATACAGTTCTCTGGTCCATTCACGCTGCGCACCGTGATGGCCTTACCGCGGAAGGAGAACCAGACGTTTTCTCCGGCATACACCCCGTCGGCCACGACAACCTCATCCCCGTCATTGGCATCGTCGATCGCCGCCTGGATGTTGTTGAAATCCGCCGGGCCGTCGTCATCGACATATATCGTCCGTGGACCCCACAGACAGACGGTGTTATTCTGCTCGCTCGACTCGGCGATAAGATTGCATGGATCGATGCGAACGCACACTCGCTGGCCAATGCCCTGATATCGCACGACTTGGGCGATGCCCGTTCGGCCGGCGTCAATGCGGTCAATGATCTTGTCCAAGCCCAAGGCATAAGCATCGCCCGTCACAGGGTTGCGGCCCGAGAAGTTCACCATCACATCATGCGCGGTTATGGGTCCGTCGTTATGCACTGTGGCTGTCACAACATCAAAGTCGCGGGCGGCATTGTTGAAACCGACCAGAAGTTCCCCGATGACAAACCCGGGCCACGGGGGACAATTCACGTCACCCGCTCCGCACCCAAGGTAGTTGGGATGGGCGTATTTCACATACCACTCGGAGGCAATCCTGTCTTCAACATCGCCCTGCAACGCTACTTTCTCTTCATCCGAAAGACCGGGGCGATACACAAAAGTGACCATACACCGGTTGGCGTACACTTGATCGCCGATGTATGTGGGGTTGTGCCATTCACCCACCGTCAGGCGGTCCACCCGGGCGCACCCATCCGCGATCTCTGCGAATGCATCCTCCACCAGGCTCCGGAACACCGGGGAATCACATAATGCCGGGATGGTCACGGCCCCGTGCTGCACGTCGGACGGAGCTATCCATAAGTCCAGGACATAGGGACATGTTCCGCCCAATATCGTGTTGTCGGATGTGTCTCCGCCCACGGCACAAATAGTGTTGTCGGCAATCGTATTGAGTTGGGCGTTGTAGAAATGAACGTCGAAGCCGCCGTTGTTCAGAGCCGTATTGCCCCTTACATCATTGCCGCTGGACACATACAGACTGATGCCGTGCCTGCCGTTATCCGAGGCTGTATTGTCCTGCAAGGTGTTCCCGTCGGACCCATAACATATCGCAAATCCATCATACCTGTTTGAACAGGCCGTATTGCCTCTCAGCAGGTTCCCGCTCGCTCCGTAGAGACAGAACCCGTGTCCCCCGGTGCCCGATGCAACGATGGACTCCAGCGTGTTATTGGAGGCACCTGCCACATACACGCCCCCGGTATTACCCTCCGCCTGAAGACCCCTTATGGTAGCAGCGCCGGACATGATCCTCAGTCCGTACCTCCCGCCGACAGCCCTGAACCCCTCGACGGTGCATCCCTCGGCCGCAACGGTAATGGCATCCCCGCTTCCATTGGCGTCGACAACCGCCTCGGGTGCCCCCTGCAGAACGATGGATACATCGACAAGCACATTCTCGCAGTACGTCCCTGCGGCAACGACGACTATGTCCCCTTGATTCGCATCGTTAATTGCCGCCTGGATACTGCTAAAATCCGCCGGGCCGTCGTCATCGACATAAATGGTCCGACCTCCTGCCGCGGCCACGGCTAGCAACACACCCCCCACGGCCGCCAGGACCCTGCCACTTGCAACAGACCTCGTCGTCCCTGTCATCGTCCTGCCCTCAGTCAAAAACCCCGATTTCCTGCAATACCCGTTTCACCGGAGGCGCCGCACCCCCGATCAACGCCCCCACCTTATCACAATCCCCCCAGGAAGTCAACTACCCTCCCGAAAGAATCAGTGTTAATCTGTGTGAATCTGTGTCAAAAAAGGCCTCGCCAATCCGCGTTCGCCCAAGGGCCTGCGGTCCAGGGGCCTGCGTCGTGAGTCACGAGTCGCTACTTCAGATCATCCATGATGGTAGCCAGCAGCCGCCCGACGTACTCGCCGGCCCGCGGGGGCGCGGCCTGGCTCTTGGCCGGCAGTGCGGCGATACGCTCCTTCATCGGCCGGGCCCGCTCGCCCAGTTCATTGATGCCCGTCAGCGCCAGCATCGCCACGAAGTGCGTGTTGTTCTCCAGCGTCGCCAACTGCATCAGCGTCTCAAGGGCCTCGTCAAAGTCCTCATCCGGCCCATACTGCGTCACGGCCGTGGCACAAATCGCCCGCACCGAACCCGACACATCGGTCCGCATCGCCTTGCCAATCGCCTCGCGCCCGGCCGTCACCCCGGCTTTATCCCGCATCAGCAGGCCCATCGCCGCCCAATACCGCACGGCGCTATCCTCATCGCCCATCGCCTCAATCAGCTTCCCGGTCGCCTCCGGCCGCAGCATCGACGCCGCCTCGGCCGTCTCCATAATCCGCTCCATCGGATACCCTTGTCCCTCGTCCGTCGTCCCCCCATGGCCCACTTCATACGGCGTGCTCCCAACCGAGCGGCTATGAATCTCATCCTCCGGCAGGAATCCCACATCCCGAATCTCGCGCACCCACCGCCGCTGCTCGGCCCGCATCCGCTCCAGAACCTCGCGGTGCTCCGGCGAGCCCGCCAGGTTGTGCACCTCATCCGGGTCGCTCTCCAGGTCGTACAGTTCCTCCGGCGGCTTTCGCTCCCAGAAGATCCGCTGGGCCGCGTTCAGCTTGCCCGCATCGTAAAGCTCCCTCCATTTTCGCGTCGTCGGCGTCTGGAACATATACCCCACATGCTGACCATAGATCTTGTGCGGCATATACTGCCTGAGATACACATACCGCCCGTCCGTCACGCTGCGCACCAGGTCATAGCGCTCATCCATCCTCCCACGAAACCCATAGAGATACTTCGGCTTGTCCGTGACATACGGCCCGGCAAAGGCCTTGCCCTGCATCCACTGCGGCGGCCGCACCCCGATGACGCTCAGCAGCGTCGGCGCCAGGTCCACGAAACTCACCAACCGATCCGACACCCCGCCCGCCTCGTACTCCGGCGGCGCCAGATGCCGGAACTTCTCCGGGAAATACGCCACCACCGGCACCCACAGCCCCGAATCATACGGCCATCGCTTGCTCCGCGGCATCCCGCTGCCGTGGTCGCCGTAGTAGAAGACAATCGTGTCCTCCGCAAGCCCATCGGCCTTCAACTCCGCCAGCACCGTGCCCACCTGCCCATCCATCTGCGTGATCTTATCGTAATACTGGGCCCAGTCCTGCCGCACCTCCGGCACATCCGGATGATACGCGGGCACTCGCACCTTCGCCGGGTCGTGCACCCACTTGTGCGGCCGCGTCCGTATCTGGCTCTCATGGGTTGTCGTGAAATTGAAAACAGCGAAGAACGCCTGACCCGCCTTGCGATTTCGCCAGTGCCCCTTCGCGCTCGAATCGTCCCAGACCCCCGCCGGCTTGGCCAGATTGTAGTCCTCCTTCGAGTTGTTCGTGCAGTAGTACCCCGCCTCCCGCAGGAATTGCGGATACATCTTCATAAACGGCGGCATAGTCGTCTGGCTCCGCATGTGCTCCGACCCCGTCGACGGCGGGAATACGCCCGTGATGATCGTCGTCCGCGCCGGCGCACAGACCGGGGCATTAGACCACGCCCGCTTGTAGATCATCCCCATCCGCGCCAGGGCGTCGATGTTCGGCGTTTCGGCGAAGGCATCCCCATAGCACCCCAGGTGCGGCCCGTTATCCTCGCTCGTAAGCCACAGGATATTCGGCCGCGGCCTCGCCGTTCCCCAACTGCGCCCCGCCGCCGCACAGACCGAAACCGCCCCTGCCGCCTTGATAAACCCCCGCCGATCCAACCGTTCATTCATCATGATTCGCACCTCACCAACGTAGCACGGCCTTCCAGGCCGTGTATCCAGTATCGAGCATCCAGCATC
>DDXG01000208.1 GCA_002347125.1 Phycisphaerales bacterium UBA2266 | reverse complement strand
GATCTCGATCGACACCTGGAAGGCGTCGGTTGCCGAGGAGACGCTGGCTGCCGGGGCAGAGATAATTAATGATATCAGCGGCTTGACCTTCGACCCGGCTTTGGCAGACGTTGCAGCACAGCGGCAAGCAGGCCTGGTACTGATGCACACCCGGGGCACCCCGGAGACCATGCAACAGGATACCGGCTACAGTGATCTGCTGGGCGAGGTTGCCGAATTCCTGCAGCGCTCCCTGCACACAGCCCTCTCTGCCGGTATCCCCCGTGAACGGATCGTCCTGGACCCCGGCATCGGTTTTGGCAAGGACCGTGTTGGCAACCTGCAGATTCTACAGCGCATGCGAGAACTGGCCGGGCTTGGCCAGCCATTGCTGATAGGCAGTTCCCGCAAAGGTTTCATCGGCACAACCCTGGGACGCGACAAGACCGGCGACCGTCTGTTCGGCACTGCCGCCACGGTGGCCCTGGCGGTGGCGGAGGGGGCCTCGGTCCTGCGAGTACACGATGTACTGGCCATGCGGGATGTGGCCGATATGGCTCACAGCATCATTTCAGCAGCATCCCCGGTAACAACGGCACCGCTATGAACACTCCCCTCGGCATAATCGGCAGCCTTGACAACCTGGTCCTCTCCCTGCTGGTATTCGGTTTTTCGCTGATTATCAAGCGCGATGTGGCATTCCGTCTGCTGGCCCTGATGTGTCTGTTGAGCCTCGTCTCGTTCCTGGCCCGTCTGGGGGCGCTCCTGCCGCTGGTACGCACCCTTGACATGGTCATCGCCTCAATGCCGATTGTCCTGGCAGTGATTTTCCAGAATGACTTGCGCCGCACCCTGCTGGCCATCGGCAAGCGCCAGACAACCACTGCTCCACAAGATGCCGACGGCACGGTCGACGAAATCCTGCGAGCCCTTGCCGACATGGCCGGTCGCCGGATCGGGGCACTGATGGTGGTGGTACGACACCAACCGATCGACCACCTGTTGCAAGTTGGCACCGACCTCGATGCAAAGGTGACCAGCGAGCTCTTGAACTCGATCTTTCTACCCTATTCCCCGATCCATGATGGCGCGGTCATCATCCACAAGGGCAAGATCACCCGGGCCGGCTGCCTGCTGCCCCTCTCCCACAATCCGGATATCGCCAAAAGCTTCGGCACCCGTCACCGGGCCGCCCTGGGTCTTTCTGAACTTTCCGATGCGCTGGTATTGGTGATTTCCGAGGAGACCGGCAAGATTTCGGCTGTCCATGACAGCAAGATCACCTATGACATCGAAACGGCTGATCTGAAACGACTGTTGAAAAAATCCCTGGATCCCCGGCGTTCCAGTAAAAACGCCACCACTGAAGGAGCATCTGCATGAAAAAACTGTTCGGCACCGACGGCGTCCGCGGGGTCGCCAACGTGCACCCAATGACCACCGAGCTGGCCATGCAACTCGGGCGGGCTTCGGCCTACATATTTAAAAGCTCCGGTCCCCGCCGTCACCGGATCGTGATCGGTAAGGATACCCGTCTGTCCGGCTATATGCTGGAAAGCGCCCTGGTGGCAGGCATCTGTTCCATGGGCGTGGATGTACTGCTGGTAGGGCCGTTGCCCACTCCGGGGATTGCCAACATCACCAAGTCGATGCGAGCTGACGCCGGCGTGGTCATCTCCGCCTCCCACAACGCCTTTCAGGACAACGGTATCAAGTTCTTCTCGGCCGATGGCTTCAAGCTGCCTGACGATATCGAACTGAAGATCGAGAAACTGCTGGATTCCGAGAAGATCAACGCCCTGCGCCCCACCGCCACCGAGGTCGGCAAGGCCTTCCGGATCGATGACGCTGGCGGACGTTACATCGTGTATCTGAAAAACACCTTTCCTGGCGACCTGGATCTGACCGGCCTGAAGATCGTGCTGGACTGCGCTAACGGCGCCGCCTACAAGGTGGCCCCGGCGGTATTTGAGGAGCTGGGTGCCGAGGTTATTACACTGGGAGTGAAACCCAACGGCAGCAACATCAACGCCGGCTGCGGCTCACTACATCCTGAGGTGATCAGCGAAGCGGTCAAACAACACCGGGCCGATATCGGCATTGCGCTGGATGGCGACGCCGACCGGGTGATTGTCTGCGACGAATTTGGCAACGAGGTGAACGGCGATCAGATCATGGCGATCTGCGCCACTGACATGCTGGCACGCAAGACCCTGAAAAAGAAGACCCTGGTGGCCACGGTGATGAGCAACATGGGACTGGATATCGCCCTGCGCAAGGCGGGCGGCAAGATCATCAAAACCGCGGTGGGCGACCGCTATGTGGTCGAAGAGATGCGCAAGGGTGGCTACAACCTGGGGGGTGAACAGTCGGGCCATCTGATCTTCCTGGATCACAACACCACCGGTGACGGTGTACTGGCGGCCCTGCAACTGTTGGCGGTGATGCGGCGACGCAACAAACCTCTGTCCGAGCTGGCCGAGGTGATGATTCCTCTGCCTCAGGTGCTGGTGAACGTGCGGGTGCGAGAACGCAAGGACATCATGACCCTGCCGGGCGTGGCCAACGCTATAGGCGCTGTGGAACAGAAACTGGGCGACGAAGGCCGTGTGTTGATCCGCTATTCCGGCACCGAGCCGCTGCTGCGGATCATGCTGGAAGGTCAGGACAAGTATGAAATCAGCAGCTGGGCCAACGAGATCGCTGACCTGGTGAAAAAACAGATCGGAGTGCACTAGCGATGCCGAAGCTGGGATTGAACGTTGATCATGTGGCCACGGTACGTCAGGCACGTGGCGGCATGGAACCTGATCCGGTAACTGCTGCCGCCATTGGTGAGCTGGCTGGCGCTGAAGGGATCACGGTCCACCTGCGGGAGGACCGCCGCCATATACAGGATCGGGACCTGGAGCTGTTGCGCCAGACCATCAAGACTCGACTGAACCTGGAGATGGCCGCTACAGGGGAAATGGTATCCATTGCCGCCAGGATCAAACCGGAGCAATGCACACTGGTGCCGGAAAAACGCCAGGAACTGACCACCGAGGGTGGGCTTGATGTACTCAGTGCCTTTCAATCGGTCAGTTCTGCGGTACACTCACTCAAGAAGGCCGGCATCATCGTCAGCCTGTTTGTTGATCCAAACCCGGATCAAATCAGGGCCGCAAAACAAACCGGGGCCGATGCTGTTGAAATCCATACCGGCGCCTATGCCGAGGCGAGGGACCAAGCCAGCGTCACCAGAGAGCTGGCAGCCATCAGAAACGCCGTTGAGCTGGGGAACGAGTTGGGGATGACCGTCCACGCCGGCCATGGCCTGAATTACGTGAACATCGGCCCCCTGGCGGGGATGCCGGGGATCGAGGAGTTCAACATCGGCCACAGCATCATCGCACGGGCCGTGCTGGTGGGTCTGGACCGGGCCGTGCGGGAGATGGTGGCGCTGGTCCGGCAATGATCATTGGCACCGGCATCGATACGGTGGAGGTCTCCCGCTTTCAGCGCTTTCTGGATGAGGGAAATCAAGCACTGCTGGACCGGCTGTTCAGCCCGTTGGAGCAGGACTATTGCCGGCCCAAGAAACAATCAGCCGCCTGCCTTGCCGCCCGTTTTGCTGCAAAGGAAGCTTTTCTCAAAGCGCTGGGCACCGGACTGCGGAATGGTATCAACTGGATCGAGATCGAAGTAGTCAATGACACCTTGGGCAAGCCTGAGTTGTGTCTGACCGGTACAGCCCGGCAACTGTTCGAACAACGGGGGGGCACACGGCTCCATCTCTCGCTCTCCCACGATGGAGGCCACGCCGTAGCGGTGGTCATTCTGGAGTAGGCCATGAAAGTCGTCACCGCGCACACCATGCAGGAGTTGGACCGCCGCGCCATTTTTGAATACGGCATTCCGGGCCGTGAGCTGATGGAAAGTGCCGGACGTGGCTGCGCCGAGCATATACTTGCAGCCTATGGTGGCCGGCATGGCAATCATGCGGTGATTCTGGCCGGTAAAGGCAATAACGGCGGCGATGGCTATGTGATTGCCCGCCATTTGCTGGAAAAGGACTGGCGCGTCCTGGTGATCGTGTTGGCCCGGCGTGAGGAGATTACCGGCGACGCCCTGACCAACCTGGTACTGCTACCGGATGAGTCAGTAAGTTTCTGCCCCGCTGAAGGTGAACTCACCGAAAACCATAGTGATGATCTGCAGCAGGCAACAGTGGTGGTGGATGCCCTGCTGGGGACCGGTCTCAAAAACGACCTGCAGGGGGTCTACCTGGAGGCGGTAGTACTGATCAACGCCGCGCCGGGCAAGGTGGTGGCGGTTGACATTCCCTCCGGGGTCCACGGGACCACCGGCAGGATTCTGGGGCAAGCGGTCAAGGCTGATCTGACCGTCAGCTTTGCCTTTGCCAAGCTGGGGCATCTGCTCTACCCCGGTGCCGAGCAAACCGGCCGCCTGGTAGTGATTGACATCGGCATCCCCCCTCAATTAATGGCTGCGGCTGCGGACTATGACTATCTGAACGAAAAAGCTGTGGCCCCCCTGTTGCACCCCCGCGATCGTCAGGCTCACAAAGGCAACTTCGGCCATTGCCTGATCATCGCCGGTTCCACCGGCAAGAGCGGTGCCGCGGCCCTGGTTGCCAACAGTGCCGTTTGCTCTGGCGCCGGCCTGGTGACCCTGGCCACTCCCGAAACGATCCATCCGGTCCTGGAGATAAAGACCACTGAGGCTATGACCGTGCCACTGCCGGATGCCGGCAGTGGCTACCTGACCAGTTTTGGGCTCCCGCTGATCGAGAAGCTACTGGTGGGCAAAACCGCGCTGGCGCTCGGCCCCGGCATTGATCGTCGGCCAGACACCGTCAGTCTGGTGCAACGCCTAGTGGAGACCGTCACCCTGCCGATGGTGATTGACGCCGATGGATTGAATGCCTTGGCGGACGACATCACGATATTGCAGCATAAAAAATCTGCCAATATTATACTAACTCCCCACCCCGGAGAAATGGCGCGCCTGCTGGGGACAGCGCTGCCTGACATGGCTGTCATCCGCATTTCCGTGGCCCAGGATTTTGCCCGCAGCTACGGGGTCTATGTGGTACTCAAGGGGGCCCGGACCATCATCGCCTCCCCCGACGGTCAGGCTGCCATCAACGGCAGCGGTAATCCCGGCATGGCCAGCGGCGGCATGGGGGATGTGCTGACCGGGGTGATCACCGCCCTGGTATGCCAGGGCTACTCCCCCTGGCAGGCCTGTCAACTGGGTGTCTTTGTACATGGCCTGGCCGGCGATATTGTGGCCACTGAAAAAGGGGAAATTGGCATAAGGGCCAGCGACCTCATTGCCGTACTGCCGCTGGCCTTCAATCGACTGTTGCATCTGCCGGGCATTGTACGACCTGCACCGGCCCGAACCTGAACCATCATCCCAGAAACGAGGTATCAACCATGAAAACCGTTGCCGATATCATGACCCGCGAAGTGATCACCGTCACCAAAGAGACCAGCGTCCGCGACCTTGCCGAACTGTTCGTCACCAAACGGATCGGGTCCTTGCCGGTGGTTGACGAACATGGCTCTGTGATCGGCATCGTCACCGAATCGGATCTGGTGGAGCAGGGCAAGAACGTTCACCTGCCCACGGTAATTACACTGTTCGATTGGGTGATCTACCTGGAAACTGAGAAAAGCCTGGAGCGGGAGCTGAAAAAAATGGGGGGCCGCACCGTGGGCGATATCTTCCAGCAGGAACTGATCTCCATCGCACCGGATGCCACCATCAGCGCCGCTGCCGATCTGATGAGTAATCACCATATCAACGCCGTGCCGGTGCTGGAAAACGGCAAGCTGATCGGTATCGTGGCCCGCATAGACATTATCCGCACCCTGATGGTATAAAGACAGCGATGCTGACGATCAAAACCCGATCATCTGACGAAACGGAAGCCTGGGGAGCCCGCCTGGGCTCCCGGCTTCGCTCAGGAGACATGGTCACCCTGTCCGGCGAACTGGGGGGCGGCAAAACCTGCTTTGTACGCGGAGTTGTGCAGGGGCTGTCCCCTGAAAATGCCGGCCAGGTCGCCTCGCCCACCTACGCGCTGATGCACCAGTATGGTAGCCAACCACCGATCTACCACTTTGATTGTTACCGGCTGCGGGGGGCTGATGATGCGCTGGAAATTGGCCTGACTGACCAATTAACCGCTGACGGGATCTGTCTGGTGGAATGGCCTGAACGAATCAGCACCGAACTGCTCCAGGATCGTCTTGAAATCCGCTTTGAACATACCGACGGGACGAGCCGCCTGATCAGCTTCATCCCCCACGGCGTTCGAGCCCATGAACTGGCTGTTCAGCTCCAGCAAACCTCGTAAAAAAGCCTTGTCACTCCATGCAGGTTCTGCTATCTATAAAAACCTTTCATTCTCGACATTTCTATGAAGGAGTGCGGTATGGCACTGGTAGTCCAGAAATACGGCGGCACCTCGGTCGCCGACGCGGTGCGCATCATGAACGTGGCGCGTCGCATCGTCGCCACCGCCGAGCAGGGCCACCGGGTCTGCGCCGTCGTCTCGGCGCGCGGCGACACCACCGACGAGCTCCTCGAGCTCGCCGGTGAGATCTCCCCCAACCCACCCGAGCGCGAGATGGACATGCTGCTCTCGACCGGCGAGCGCATCAGCTGCGCCCTCCTTGCCATGGCCATCGACCGGCTCGGCGGCCAGGCGGTGAGCTTCACCGGCTCCCAGGCCGGCATCATCACCGACACCGTGCACACCAAGGCGCGCATCCTCGACATCCGCGCNNGATCTACACCGACGTCGACGGCGTCTACACCGCCAACCCGAGCGTCGTCGCCCGCGCCTGCAAGATCGACCGCATCTCGTACGACGAGATGCTCGAGATGGCCGCCGCGGGCGCACAAGTGCTCGCCCTGCGCTCGGTCGAGTACGCCCGCAAGTACGACATCCCGATCCACGTGCGTTCGAGCTTCAGCGACTCGGAGGGCACCTGGGTGAGAGAGGACGACGAGACCATGGAGCTCGAGCAGCCGATCATCAGGGCCGTCACCTACAGCACCGACGACGCCAAGGTCACGGTGCGCGGCGTGCCCGACAAGCCCGGCGTCGCGGCGCAGGTCTTCTCCGCGCTGGCCGACGCTCACGTCAACGTCGACATGATCATCCAGAACGTGAGCGAGCAGGGCCGCAGCGACATCTCCTGCGTGATCGCCGCCGAGGACGGCCCCGCCGCCGACCGCGCCCTGCGCGCGGTCGTCGAGCAGCTCGGCGCCGGCGGCTACGACGCCGACGAGCGCGTGGCGAAGATCAGCGTCGTCGGNNCTGCACACGGCGTTCGAGCTCGACGACGCCTGCGTCTACGCCGAGGCGCCCGAGGGCGGCGCGCCGGCGAAGCCGGGCGCGGCGGCGAAGATGACCGCGGCCGCGGGCAAGGGAGCGCCGGCGAAGAAGGCTGGGGCCGCGAAGAAGGCTGCGCCGGCGAAGACCGCCGCATCCCCGAAGACGCGCGGCGCCGCGAAGAAGGGCGGCTCCTGATGGCCGGGCGCGCCTACACGGTCGCCATCGCCGGCGCGACCGGCGTCGTCGGCGGCACCGTGCGCGCGATCCTCGAGGAGCGCGCCTTCCCGGTCGGCGAGCTGCGCCTGCTGGCCAGCGAACGCTCGGTGGGGCGCCGCCTGACGTTCGCGGGCGAGGAGGTCGAGGTGCGCCGCCTCGACGAGGCGGCCTTCGAGGGCGTCGACCTCGCCTTCTTCGCCGCCGGCGGCGCCGTCAGCCAGGAGTTCGCGCCCAAGGCCGTCGCCGCCGGGGCGACCGTGATCGACAAGTCGAGCGGCTTCAGGATGGACCCCGACGTGCCACTCGTCGTCCCCGAGGTCAACCCCGGGCACCTCGACGGCCACAAGGGCCTCATCGCCACGCCGAACTGCTCGACCATCCAGATGGTCGTCGCCCTGAAGCCGATCTACGACGCCGCCGGCATCCGCCGCGTCGTCGTGTCGACCTACCAGTCGGTGTCGGGCAGCGGCCAGGGCGGCATCGCGGCGCTCGACGCCCAGGCCCACCAGTGGGCTTCCGGCGCTCCGGTGGAGACGCAGTTCTATCCTCACCAGATCGCCTTCAACCTGCTGCCGCACATCGACAGCTTCCTGCCCTCCGGCGCCACCAAGGAGGAGCAGAAGATGGTCGACGAGACGACGAAGATCTTCGGCGACCCCGAGCTCAGGGTGACGGCCACCTGCGTGCGCGTGCCGGTCTTCGGCGCGCACAGCGAGGCCGTCAACGTCGAGACCCGACGGAAGCTGCCGGTCGCCGAGGCGCGGGAGCTCTTCGCCGCCGCGCCCGGCGTCGAGCTCATCGACGATCCCGCCGAGCTGCGCTACCCGATGCCGCTCCACGCCGAGGGCGCCGACCCGGTCTACGTCGGCCGCCTGCGCGAAGACGTGACGGTCGAGTGCGGCCTCGACTTCTGGGTCGTCAGCGACAACCTGCGCAAGGGCGCAGCGCTCAACGCGGTGCAGATCGCCGAGACCCTCGTCGCCCGCGGCCTGCTGTGAGCGACTGGTCCGTCGTAAGCACGCCTGCCAACGCGAGGCGTCCCCAGCTGCCGGCCGCGAGTCCCCATTCCTGCTGTGAGCCCGTGGGTCACAGGGTAGACTGTCGCTGACATGGGTTTGGACATCCGCATCAACCTCCCCAAGGGCCAGTCGACCGAGACGTACGACGTCGTCATCGTCGGAGGCGGCCCGGCGGGCATGACCGCGGCCCTCTACTGCGCGCGCGGGCGCCGCAACACGGTCATCCTCGAGCGCAACATGGCCGGCGGCCAGATCGCCCTCACCGAGCTGGTCGAGAACTACCCCGGCTTCCCCGAGGGCATCTCCGGCTTCGACCTCTCCGACCGCATGAAGCGCCAGGCCGCCCAGTTCGGCGCCGAGCTGCGCGAGATCACCACGGTCTCATCGCTCACCCCCGACCCCGACGGCTCGTTCACGGTCACGACCGACCAGGAGAAGATCCGCGCGCGGACCGTCATCCTCTCCCCGGGCGTCGAGGCCAAACGCATGGGCATCCCCGGGGAGGCCGAGTTCGTCGGCCGCGGGGTCTCGTGGTGCGCCACCTGCGACGGCGCCCTCTACAAGGGCAAGCAGGTGGCCGTCGTCGGCGGAGGCGACTCGGCGGTCGAGGAGGGCATGTTCCTCACCAAGTTCGCCGACAAGGTCTACCTCGTGCACCGCCGCAACGAGCTGCGCGCGGCGGCCATCGCCCAGGAGCGCGCCTTCGCCAACCCCAAGATGGAGTTCGTCTGGGACTCGGTGCCGCGCCGCGTCGAGGGCGACCAGCTGGTCTCCGGGCTCGAGGTGCAGAACGTGAAGACCAAGGAGCTCCGCAGCCTGCCGGTCAACGGGGTCTTCTTCTACATCGGGCAGGTGCCCCTGACCGCGTTCCTGCAAGGCGTCGTCGCGCTCGACGAGTCCGGCTACATCCTGACCGACGAGGTCATGCGCACGTCGCAGTGCGGGGTGTACGCAGCCGGTGATGCCCGCGCCAACCCGCTCAAGCAGATCGCCATGGCGGTCGGCGAGGGGTCCCTTGCCGCCGTCCAGGCGCAGCGCTACCTCGACGAGCTCGAGTGCCCGTCCTCGGGGCCGGCCGCGGCGCAGGCAGCGGCAGCGGCGCAGGCCGCGGGCGCGGCGCCCGAGGCCGGGGCCGCGGATGCGCCCGGGCATGAAGCGACTGCCGGCGCGCCCGGGCCCGAAGAGAGCACCGACGCGCCCGCTCCCGTCGAGCCGGGCGCCGCACCGTCGTCAAAGGACTGACTGGAGGACCGTTGGACGCCGTCTCGCAGGAGGATTTCGACACCGTCGTGACCAAGGCCGCGGGCAAGGTCCTCGTCGACTTCTGGGCCGAGTGGTGCGGCCCTTGCCGCATGGTCGGCCCCGTCCTCGAGGAGATGGAGGGCGACTACCCCGACGTCACCTTCGTGAAGCTCGACGTCGACCAGGCGACCGACATCGCCCAGCGCTTCGGCGTGATGAACATCCCGACGATCCTCGCCTTCGAGGGCGGCGAGGTGAAGCAGCGCATCGTCGGCGCCATGCCGCGCCAGCGCCTCGTCGACGAGCTCGGCGGGTTTCTCGGGTAGAGGCGCGGTCCGGCGGCGCCGGTCACGCTCGAGCGCCGGTGACGTGAGCCGTCAGGCGCGCTCGAGGCGCAGGGCCAGCAGGTCGGTGCTGAACGAGACCGTCCGGTCGGAGAAGGCGACGTCGAGGTGCTCGAGCAC
>DDXG01000277.1 GCA_002347125.1 Phycisphaerales bacterium UBA2266 | reverse complement strand
CAGTTTCATCATCGCGCATCGTTTCAGCACGGTCATCAGCGCCGACCTGATCGTCGTAATGGACCAGGGGCGGATCATCGCCCAGGGCCTGCACGAAGAATTGATCAAGAATTGCCCGCTGTATCAGACTCTGTACGAGACGCAGTTGATGCGTGCCTAATCGCAAGTGTGCTGTTGATTCAGGAATGAAGTGTATGATGGAGCTTTCACGTCAGAAGAAGGCCCACGGCCTCTTCACGCGGTACCAGGGTAATCCGATCCTGAGGGCCGATGACTGGCCCTATGCGACCAACGCCGTGTTCAATCCGGCCGCCGCACAGGTCAACGGCGATACCCTGTTGCTGGTGCGGGTGGAGGATATGCGGGGATTCTCCCACTTGACCGTCGCACGAAGCGCCGACGGTTTCACCGACTGGCGCATCGATCCGCGACCTACGCTGGAGGCCGACCAGAGCACCGGCGAGGAGCGATGGGGCCTGGAAGACCCGCGGATCGTCTGGCTGGAGGAGCAGAAACAGTACGCGGTGACATACGTGTCGTTCGGCGAGGGCGGTCCGGTGGTCTCGCTGGCCATCACCAAGGACTTCCATTCTTTCGCCAAACTGGGCTCCCTGCTGCCCCCCGAGGACAAAGACGCATGCCTGTTCCCCAGGCGTTTCAACGGCCGGTTCGCCCTGATTCACCGGCCCATCGTCCGCGGCGAAGCCCACATGTGGATCAGCTTCTCACCGGATCTGCGACACTGGGGCGACCACCAACTGCTCATGCCGATTCGCCACGCATACTGGGATTGCGCCCGCGTGGGGCTGGCCTGTCAGCCCATCGAAACGGAGGAAGGCTGGCTCGTGTTCTATCACGGGGTCCGCAACACCACCGCCGGCGCGATCTATCGCACCGGTGCGGCCCTGCTGGATCTGGAAATGCCGTGGAAGGTGCTGCGCCGCAGCCAAGAGTGGGTGCTCGGTCCCCATGCACTGTATGAACGGGTCGGCGACGTCAGCGACGTCGTATTCGTCACGGGCGCCGTTGTAGAGAAGCAGAAGGACGAGCTTCGATTGTACTATGGAGCCGCCGACAACACCATCGCCGTCGCTACAGCCCGCTTGAGCGAGTGCATGGAATACATGTTGTCGTGCCCGAGGGTCTAGACCAACAGCGATGGCATTGGGTGGGACTCGCCCCCGTCGGCCCCGCGGCCCCGCGGCCGCTCGCCCTTCAAGCCGGCTTGTTCAATCGCCTGCGGGTCACCGCCAGCATCCCCGCCGCCACAAGGATCATTGTGGCCGGCTCCGGAATCTCTCCCTCGTCGCCGTTGTCACGCCTTCGAGAGCCCCCGCCGGAAGAGAAGCCCGAATCTAAAGACTCCCCCGGCGACGCAACCGGACCGCCACTGCCAAGCCAGTGGACTTCGCCAACACCGCCGCTGATTAACGGCGACACTTCATCAAGTCGCGTCGGTGCAAACACCGCGATGACAATCTTGGGCTTGTTGACGACCAACCGCGTGCTCATAGCCGCCGGATCGCCGACGTCACCCAGCCAGTACTGGAACTCAAAGCCGGGATTGGGTATCGCGGTCAGAACAACATCCGAGTCGGTCCGGAACCGGTGAACGCCGGCATCGGGGTTCGTAGCGCCACCGTGCGATGGCGTATGCTGGACAAGCACCGCCACTTCAAACGCCAGGCAGACCGCTGGTGAGAGAATCAGTATCAGAGCCGTTAGGCCCAGACGCAATCGTGTCCTCGCGACGTGGAACATGGCAACCCCGCTCCATCAAATCCATTTGCTGCTGCCAACCAGATGCACACTGCTAAATCCTTCAGTACCGCTCCTCGGTTCAATCCTGCAAACATCACAGGTCCTATAAGGTCATCCATACCATTGAGTGCGGAGCCTGTCAAGAAGAATTCGCCCAATTTCCTCGGCGTGTTCTTGTTTACTGGGCAAGATCGGAAATTCCTTCCCGAATTAACACAACTGCGATTAGTTCATTTTGCCCATCTTAACACATGCGGGCCAGAAAAAAGCCAGATTCCTATTGAAGAATCTGGCTTCGGAGGAGGGTGATGAAAAGCTAATTGATGGCTATGCCAATTGCGTTCGGTTGTGCTTGTCCTATAGACTCATCGAAAGAACGCTCAACATTTCTTTAGCGAAAAAACCCGATTGGTTCAGAAATTACACTTTTATCTCTATCCGTCAAGCAACGCCGCTAGAGTTTGTGAATTTTTTGTTCAACGGCCGCGGAATCCTCGATTCCACGCCGTTACCCGTGGTCTTTTACGCTTGCCACGGCCGCGTTGTTCTCATATTCTAACACTCCAGGCGTTAGTAGTTTCCTCTAAGGGGTTTGCTGGATAGCTTTTACGACATCGCGCACATGGGCACGCGAACCACAATCTGCGACTTGGCCGGGATGGTCGACAGCGGCCGTAAGATCGTCGCCGTCAGTTGCTACGACTACACGACGGCCCGGCTCGTGGCCCAAACCCAGGTGGATCTCATTCTCGTCGGCGACTCAGCCGCCCAGGTGGTCCTGGGGTACGACTCCACGCTTCCGGCGACGATGGACTTCATGGTGGCCATCACCGCCGCCGTCCGCCGGGGGGCCCCGGATGTCTATCTCGTGGCGGACATGCCCTTCCTGTCCTATCAGGTCGGCCTGGGCGAGGCCGTCCGCAACGCCGGGCGCTTCGTCGCCGAGGCGGGGACGCAGATGGTCAAGATCGAGGCGACCGCCGCGCAGTTGGACGTCGTGCGGGCCGTCAGCGATGCCGGCATGGCCGTCATGGCCCACATCGGGATTCGCCCCCAGCGAATCGGCAAGGTCGGCCGGTTCCGCGCCGAGGCCACAACCGCTGAGATGGCCACCGACCTGATCGCACTGGCCCGGCGAATGGTCGACGCCGGTTCGAGCATGTTGCTGCTCGAGGGCACCGCCGCCGAAGTGGCCGAGATCGTAACCCAATCCGTTGGCGTCCCCGTCATCAGTTGCGGCTCAGGCAGCGCCTGCGACGGCCAGATACTGATCGCCCCAGACATCCTGGGGTTGACCGAAGGCCGCTTGCCCAAGTTCTCCCGCGCCTACGCCGACGGCGCCAGGACGACCATCGACGCCCTCAACGCCTACAGTCAACAGGTCAAATCCGGCCAGTTTCCCGACCACGACCACAGCTACCACATGAAACCCGGCGAACTCGACCGCCTCCGCAGCCTCCTGGGGCAGCAGCAGACGTAGCCCGCACATAGCCGGACTACCCCCGGTGGCTTCATATCGAGCCGGTCCAAGGCGTCCGACAGGATGGCTCCGAACCTTACAGGGTGATGCCCCAATTCGCCGGCCCGCGCAAAAGCGATGGACGCCGTGACCCGTGAGGGCGCTGGCGTCCATCTTACGGCGGAGGGATATGGTTCGTTTACGGTTCGAGCGTGCCGCCGCAATCGGGCGGGACCCCGGGACCGTCCGGGGGCTCCTTGACCCGCCAGTTGGCGACCAGCCGACCCAAATCACAAAAGTGCACGCGATAGTAGCCGGTCTTGGCCCCGCCCTCGACGGAGTGGCTGAAATCGGCGCAGAGGCCCGACGTCACGCCGTCGGGACCGACCACCGAAGCGACACCGGGGCCGTCCGGCGGCTCCAGGACATTCCAGGCCGCCAGCAACACATTCAAGTCATTGAAATGCACGTGGAAGTAACCCGTCTTAGGTCCGCCTTCGGCCCGACCGTCGGCATCTCCATGACATTGGCGCCGATAGCACCAGCATGACGGTCTGCCGAGGGCCAGCCAGTCTTCATAAGCAGGGTCGTCCTGCGGGAAGCAGCCAGGATCGAAGGTCATACTCGCTTGCGCCGTGCCGCCGTAAGCACCCAGGTTAACAACGGCGCCGTTGGGACTCGGCTCGCCGCCCAGGTACATCGGATTCGGGTCCCCGGCGTCGATGCAGAGACTCGAAACTCCATCCAGCACCCAGACGCCGGCGTTCGAATCCCACCGCCCCTGCTGGGACATCAGATGGTAGTCGCCGTTCGCTGCGTCGGCAAACATGGGATCGGTGTCGATATTGCCGTCGCCGGGCCAGCCTCCCATGATGTCGGAGTACGTGATGACCCAGGAACTGGCGACTATCTGGGGATGGCCGTTGGCATAGACGATGGAGTTGCACACGGTCGGCCGCACGGCGTTGATTCCGCCGCCGTTGTTTTGGGTGATCGTGCAGTTGATGGCGGTGGGCATGGACCCGGCCAGCCCACACCCCTGATTCCTTGCGACGATACAGTTGACCAGGGTGGCGAAGTTGTGCCGCATGAACCGCCCATCGGCGACCGCCGGCATGTCGATGCCGTGGCTGCCGTTGTCGGCGATCAGGCACCCGCGGAGGTTCACTTTGCTCTCCTTGCTGAGGGTGATGCCCGCCCCGCGATTACCGACGACGCGACAATTAACGAAGCTGGGCTCGGTGGCTCGGCAGTATATGCCCGTCGAACCGTTCGTCAGCGTCAGACCGTCCAGAATCGACTGCGGCCCCTCCGAATAGACGAAGCTGGCGGCCGGCGCCCGGCCCATGCCGTCGATGATGGTGGCCGCGACCACCGAAGGGTCATTGGGATCCATGGAGGTGATTCGCAGCGACTTCGAATACATGCTGATATTCTCGTTGTAGCGACGAGGCGCCGCCCGGATGATGTCGCCGGACTCCGCCTCGACGATGGCGTGCTGGATATAGTCGTAATGCGTGCCCTGTGTGAGGTTCTCCACGTCGCCGTCGCCGATCGAATAGGCGAACTGCACCTGGGCCGCCTGCGGCTCGCTGAAAACACCCCTGACCCACACCAGCGTGTCACCGTCGATGGCCGGCCAGACGCCGTAGTAAGACCCCTGAAGCGTGATATCCAGAATACTCCCGCTGCCCGTCAAGCACGCGAGCCTTATGTACCCGCCGTAGGTCCCGCCGTCGCAGTAAGTGACCAGGCAGCCGTCGATGGCCGGCTGGTGCTGCATTCCGGATCGCCGGACGACGGGGAACTCGCGGATGTTGTTCCAATCGGAAATGTCCGCTCCATAAATATCCCCGCTGTCGTTGCGCATGTCGGTCCAGACGACGGTACGACCGAAAATGGCCGGGTCCTTCTGAACAGCCGAGTCCATGCACACGATATAGACCTGAATATCCTGCGCATCGCTGAGGTCGGCCGCAAAAATGTCACCTCCGCCTTCCCAGACAACAATGGACCCGCAGATGTCGATGACACTGTCATAGTCGCTGTAGAACTCGTTGTAGTTGTACGGATCCCGCTCCCCCCCTTCCTCGAAGATGAACAGCGGCACGGGGTTCTGAAGGTCGGAGATATCGGCCCCGACGATATTGAAAGGCATGTTCCTCCAGAAACCGTCGCTATTCTTGTCGATGCCGCGGTGCTCCAGCCAGACAACGGTATTCCCGGACACGGCCGGATGGCTGAAGGAGTTGTAGTTGTCGTGCTGGGCCAGCGTCACCTGAACGCCGGTGGTCAGACTGCGGGCGAACACGCTCAGGTTCTCCCGACCCTGATATCCATTGTACGGAGGCGCGGAGCCACCCGCCCAGACGACGATGTCGCCGTCGATCTTCGGATGCGTGTCCAGCCGTCCCGCGGTGATGGTGGTCACCTCCTGCGTGATCGTGTTGCGGCACTTGATGTCCCAGTCGTAGGCGCTGAACGAGCCGGCGGCATAGACGATGTGCGGACCCGAGACATCGGGATAGAAGTAGTACGACACGTCGGGAACCGTCGCCCCGAGGGCCTGCTGGATGACGGTAACGCCCACGGTGACCACCTCCACAAAGGACGGTTCGGACACGGCGAACGGGTCGCTGACAACAAGCTGAAAGCGGTACAGTCCCCCGGTTTCGCACATGAACGAAGGCGTAGCCGTCGCGGGCCCGACCAGCTCGACCGGCGGCCCGGCGACCTGCGTCCATTCATACGTGATGACATCGATACCATCCGGGTCGTACGAGGCCGAACCGTCCAGGCGAACGGTCGAGGGCGCCTCGCAGACCTGATTCGGACCGGCAATCGCAACCGGCGGCTGGTTGCCCACCAGGATCAGGACCTTATCCGGCCTGCTCAGACCCATCCCGTCCCCGACAACCAGATCGAACACATACCGCCCGGCCTCCGGGGCATAGAATGAGGGGGTGGCGCTTTCCGGGTCGGTCAGACTGACGGGCAAACCCTCGATCTGTTCCCATATATACTCGGTCTCGCCCTGCGGATCGTGAAAGAAGCTGTTGGACCCGTCCAAGGCGACAGGACCCGGGGCCAGGAGATGCTGATC
Source organism: Phycisphaerales bacterium UBA2266 (assembly GCA_002347125.1). Lineage (GTDB taxonomy): Bacteria > Planctomycetota > Phycisphaerae > Sedimentisphaerales > Anaerobacaceae > UBA2266. The sequence continues at coordinate 8,771 of DDXG01000277.1, read as the reverse complement.
GGGACCGGCGTCGGCGACGGGGTGGATGTAACCGACGAATTCGTCGGCCCCGATGTCGATCAGGACCGCGTAGATGCGGGGGTCCCCTTCGATATCCGTCTCGAAGGCGTCCGGCGCGTACGTCGGATCGCCGGCGCTGATGCACGGAGAACCTTCTCGGATACGGTAGTCGCGCACATGGGCTGCCTCGAAGATTGGGTCGACGGAGATGTTGCCCGATATACCGGTCCGGCTGCTGGGACCATCATACACCACATCGCCCATACCGGGTTGTTGGCTGAGGTAGTTGCCTGGCGTATTGCCCCAGACATTGTTGTACGCGATATCCTCGTTGGCCAGACCGTTGTGATACATGCCGCCGCCGCTGGTTGCCAGCGCGATGATGTTGCCGGCGATTCTGGACGGGGAAAACTCGCTGTCGCCCTCCGTATAGATATTCCCGGCGAAGCCCAGTTCGCCGTACTGTATGCCCAGGTCCACGTTGTTGGCGACGATTGTGTTGTTCAGCAGACGCCCACCGAAAAGGACCACGCCTCCGGCCACAAAGGCCGAGTTGCTGTGAATGAGGTTGTTCCGGATGAGCGGGTCGCCCATGTAGGTCATGATCCCCGCGCCGGCGTAGCAACTGTTGTCTCGCAGGATGTTGTTCGTGATCAAGGCGTCGGACATGACCGTCGCTATGGCCCCACCGTAGCCGATTTGTTCGTTGCCCGACTCGAAGACCAGCGGACCATGGTTGTCCGCGACCACGCACTGCATGATCGTCGGAGAGGACTCTTTGATGAATATCCCGGCGCCCCAGTATATCTCGTTGCCGAAGATCTCCGGCACCGGGGTCCCGTACCCGCCCGTGATGGTGAACCCGCGCAGCACCGCCGCCCGGGTCTCGCCGTTCTCGAAGATGACCGTACTGCCCTCTTCATCGCCGATGATGGCGGTCTCCTCGACAATCTCAGGGTCGTTCGGGTCGATGCTGGTCACAACGATGTTGCGCCCGCCGAAGTTGATGGTCTCATAGTACTCATCCGGGCTCACCACAACGACGTCGCCGTCTTGGGCGTCCATGATGGCCGCCTGGATACCGGGGTACTCCTGCGGAACCAACAGGGTCCTGCCCGAAGTCGAGCCAAGCGTCAAGACCGTTAGAACAATACACGTCGGCAATAAGCGTCGCATGGTGCCTCTCCAAATTGTGCGTTTGCGGCGTTGTCTTCGCCCCCGGCCGCACGCGTAGCGCACGCCACGGGAATATCCGAGGTGACCCCGCCTCCGAGTTTCAGGTCATTTCCTATTCATATCAAAAAACCGTCTCCGCCGCAAGGCAAAACACACTCGGACGGCTCATAATACACTGAAATCCATATCCGCGGCGCGGAAGAACCGCCGTTCTGTACAAGATAAGACGCCCCAGTTCGTCGACCGTTACAAGTTTTGTCGGTTTTTGCCGTGGCCGCGTGCGTTTGGCGGCTGTACGGGCCCCGCATCCACGGCAATAGTGGCACTGGGACGGCATTTTGCGACAAAAAACAAGAGACTACCGGGTGCTGTCCGGCACGGGCAAGCCGAGCTCCGCCAGGACCTTCTTCATATCGTCCCAGACCTGGGCCCGAGTCTCATGGGTGTAGTTCCTCAGCAGATAGGCCGGGTGGTAGGTGGCAATCAGCTTGATGGGGGGCTGGCCCAGGCCGTTGATGTAGTCCTGAAACCGCCCCCGCAACCGCCCTATCGGCAGATTGGTGTTCAGCAGAGTCCGGGCCGCATGGGCCCCCAGAGCCACGATCACTTCCGGACGGATCACCTCGATCTGCCTCTGGAGCACCGGCAGGCAATTGACGATCTCTTCGGGCCGGGGGTCGCGGTTGTCGGGCGGGCGGCATTTGAGAATGTTGGCGATGAATACGTCGCTGCGCTTTAACCTACAGGCCCCTATGATCTTGTCGAGCAGTTGACCGGCTCGGCCGACAAAAGGGCGACCCTGCGCGTCTTCGTCGGCCCCCGGCGCCTCCCCAATGAACATGATGCGGGCATTCGGACTGCCCTCTCCCGGCACGGCGTGCGTGCGGCTCGCCCCAAGCCCGCATCGGCAGCACGCCTCCACCTCGGCGGCGATCAGGGCCAGTTGCTCGGCGCGTTCGTCGCCGCCGGCGACTCCAACCGTCCGACCGGTTCTATCCAACTCAGCATCTACGTCGTCAGCGTCGGAGACCGCATTCTGCGCCACTCCGGCCGTGGATCGACCGGTACATCGTGGTACGAATCCCGCGAAGGACTGCTCCATTTCAAGGTGCTGGCGGCCCGCTTTGGCAAGGTCTCTGTCGCATTGCATAGGCGAATTCTAGCCCCCCAGTCTCCCCCCCGCAATGAAAAAGGCCGCTTTCATGCCGCTCCCGCGCCGCCCGACGGCGGATCGCCACCCAAGGCGGGAAAATCCGAATTGCGTTCTTGCATTGCATAAGGTAAACTAATATCATATTCACGATTGCTTTCCATGAAGATCGGACGCTGCCACGAACTGCCATAAGAGAGGCTTATAATGCATATAGAAACACTGCAGGTGTTCTGCGATGTGTGTGAATCAGGCAGCTTCTCGAAAACAGCGGAGAAGCACCTTCTGAGCCAGTCAGCCGTATCGCAGCAACTTGCCCAGCTTGAAATCGCCCACAAGTGCCAGCTTGTTGACCGTAAGAAACGCCCCATAGAGTTGACCAAGGAGGGCGAACTGCTCTATCGAACCGCCAAAGAGATGATCGACCTGTATGAGCAGTTCAGGACGGATCTGCACGCGATGGCCCGCCCGGAGAGGACTCGGGTCAACGTCGGGGCGATATTCAGTATCGGCATGCACACTCTGCCGGCCTACGTCAAACGCTTCATGGTGGAGCATCCGGACATCAACGTCCATATAGAGTATCTCAGCGCCGCCGCGATCTACGAGCGTGTGCTCCTGGGCGATGTCGATGTGGGCTTCGTAGCCGTCCCGAAACGGGACAAACGGTTGGAAGTATACGAATTCGAGGATGAGAGGCTGGTCCTGGCCTGCAGCACAAGACATCCTCTGGCGAACACGCCCCAGGTCGACATCCATCAACTCCAGTTTGAACGGTTCATCAGCTTCGAGAAGGACGTGCCGACCAGGGCATGGATTGATGGCATTCTGGGAAGGTACAATGTCGTCGTTCGCTCCGTGATGGAATTCGACAATATTGAAACGGTCAAACGGGCCGTCGAGATTAATGCAGGGGTCAGTCTGCTCCCCGAAACGGCTATTCTCCAGGAAGTCGCCGCCGGAACGCTGCAGGGAGTGCCACTGACCAACGAGAATTTCGTCAGACCTACCGGCATCATTGTGCGTAAAGGAAAGGTAATCGGGCCATCCATCCGATATTTCATAGACTTGGTGGCCAGAAGAGGCCGCGACTAGCCCCGGCCGCGTCCAATACGACGCCCCGTTATGAAATCAGGCATGTTATCGGAGTCTCGATGAGCATTCGAGCAGTGATATTCGACCTTGACGGAACAATCACCGAGCCGTACTTCGACTTCGACGCAATCCGCGAAGAAATCGGCCTTCCGCGCGATTCCGGGCCCATTCTCGAAGCAATGCTGGAGATGAGCGACACCCGGCATCGGCTCGCCGAGGCGATACTGCATCGGCACGAGCGTCTGGCCCTGGAGCAGAGTCGGCTGAATCCGGGGGCCCGTGAGACTCTGGACGCGTTACGCCAAGCCGGTATCCGGATCGGAGTCCTGACCCGGAACATCCGCCAGAATGCCCTCGAAATCGCCCGCCGGCACAATCTGGTCTTCGACGCCGTCGTCGGCCGCGAAGACGGCCCGGTCAAGCCCGACGCCTTCGGTGTGCGGTGGCTCTGCGAGCAGTTCGGCATCCCACCGGCCGAGGCCATGGTCGTGGGCGATTACCTTTTCGACATCCAGTGCGCAAAAGCCGCCGGCGCAACCGCCGTCCTGCTCGCCAACCAGCCCAAAGCCGCCGAATTCGCCAAATACGCCGATTTCTCCGTTGATCGAATCGACCAGATTCTGGGTATTATCCGGGACTGCAAGGAGCACAGGGCCGTATGCCGATAAGTATGAGGATAGGGCAACCAGCTATGAGAAAGACAATCTTGGCATTATTGACGGGTGTTCTTGCGGCAACGGCGGGCCTTTGCATGGCCCGGCAGCCACAGGACTGCCCCGAACAAACGCCCCCTGAGAAGGCGGCTTTGGACACTGTGGATGATGTACTGGCCCGGTTACAGGCCAAGACCTCGAAACTGACCTCCTACGAGGGGGGGATCATTTACCGGTTCAAACAGCCGCTGCTGGAATCCGAATCGCTGCGCCGCGGCGTCCTTCACTACGCAAAGTACGACCAGCGCACGTTCCTGCGCATCGATTTCCAGACCCTCAGGCAGGACGAAGAGCCCGAGCAGAGGTATCGCGAGGAGTACATCTTTGACGGCGTCTGGCTGACCGTGCTCAACTACCAGGTCAAGAGCGCCAAACGGCACCAGCTCGCCGAGGAGGACAAACCCGCCGACGCCTTCAACCTCGCCAGTGAGAACCTGCCGGTGATCGGCTTCACCCGGATCACCGATCTCAAGCGGGAATTCGAGATACGTCTGGTGGAGGAGAAGAACCCGGAGAGATCGGGCCTCGTCCGCCTCCATCTGAGAACAAAGCCCCAGTCGAAGTACAAAGACGACTACACCTCGCTCGACTTCTGGATGGACGCCGGACAGGGGCTTCCGGTGAGGATCGTGGCCTTCTCCCCGGAGGAAGAGGTTTATGAAATCGAGCTGGTCCAGCCGAAGATCAATCTCGGGGTCAACCGCAAGGTCTTCGAGTACAGCATCCCGCGCGACTTCGGCAGCCCCGAGATCGTGCCGCTCAGAAAGCAACCGCCCGATAACCCTTAACCGTATTGGATTGAAGACAGGAATACCTCTTTGAGCACTACAGACTCAACCGTCCGAAGCGCCGGCCGTATCGGGGCCGATGAATTCAAGCACCTTGTCGAGCAACGCGCCGGCCAATTGCTCAGCCTTGTGGACTTCATCTCCCAACAAGACACACGCGAGGTTGTCCTGAGTCGACCCCTGCTGGGCGAACTCCATTCGCAAGCGATGCAGATCGAAGAACTGCTCGACGCCTACGACGCGGGCAACAACTGCTCGTGGTGTTGGTTTCGGTCGCTGACGGCCGCCCTCAAGCTGTTCTCCGACGTAACCTACGAACTGCTGCACATTCAGCACTCGGTTCCCGATTACCGCCTGATGCCCATCGAAAACGATTTTGTCAAAGCGACCGATCAGGTCCTGGGATTCACCTGTGATGTTCTGGTGCATGCGTGCCACTTGATGGGGGTGCGGTCTCGACAACTGGGATTGACCATAGTGCCGAATGGACACGAACTCGGAAAGTACGCCGAGAAACTGCCCGGAGGCCGCCTTCCGCGAGACTGCCGAGCCCGGCGGGTCGAGACGGTTGCCGAGACGGTAACCCTGCTGGCCACGGCCTTCCTGGGCTTGGCCGCGGACAGCGAGGACATCCGTGGCGCCGGTCGCGCCGGACCCGACCAGTACGCCTGCTACCTGGCCGGACCGGTGACCGAGGACAAGTTGAGAAGCCTCGAACTGCGGTTTCATAACCTGCAGTCCCTCTATGATACAAAAGTCTCCGGCACCGAAATCGCCGCGATGGATGCGGACCTACCCGTCTTGCGGGGACATATCAGCGTGGTTTTTCACCTCCTCAAGACCGCCACCCTCTTCGCGCATCACTACGAGCGGCATCTCGACCGAAAACCCTGCGAAATCGCCAGTAGCCGCGAGCCCCTGGTCAACCGCGATGCCCTGCTGGCGGCTCTGATGAGCTACTCGATCCGTCACATCAGCCTCTATATCGCCTGCACTGAGCAGCTCTGTCAGGACATGCTCAAGCGATACGCGGAGGTCGCCGAGGTGACGGTGCCGGTGCCCCCGTATCGCGGCTTCCACGTCCGACCCTCCACTCTGATTTCAAAGCTCGTTCTCCATTACGGCAGTGAAGTCAGAATGCTAATGGACAACGAAGTCTACGACGCCGGCTCACCTCTGGAGCTCTTCCGCGCCAATGAGAAGATCAACGCGGCCAAGCGTCGGAGACTGGCTGAGACGATTGACGACCTCAAGCTCAACGGAGAGTGCACCGGATCGGCAGATGTCAAGGAGGCCGTGCATGAAGCCGTGATGCAACTTGTACAGCGAGGAAAGGTCATCCTGTACCAGCAGCCGCTGGAACTGCCCGCTGAGTCCATGCAGACGATTGGACGGCTGCAAGAACAGGTAACGGTGGAGGTTGCCCGCCTGCTGACACTGGGCAAGATCGATGTCGATGTGGACCTCATGGTCCGTTTTGTTGGCGACCGTCGCGTTCTCGACGATATCCGTCTGCTGGCCGAGTCAGGCTATGGTGAAGACCATCTGGGCAACAATGTCGCCCTGCCACAGAAACTCGTGTATCTGAGACGGTAGATGCGGCGCACCGTCCTCGGGTCGGAGCCAATCCGGCCGACGCATTCACATCTTGCACAAAGCCCCCCACCCTTTCTGTTCAGGACATGATCATCAACGGTCGTGCTTGCACAGGGCCAATACACAGTATCGAACAGCGCGTATTATGTGAATTTAGGAGTTCTGGGGCCATTTGGCAATACGGCCGACTAAATGCGCGTTAATACAGGCAACCTCTGGACAATAACAGCCGCTACCAAGCGCCGTCGCCGGGTAGGCCAAGCGGGCCGGTAATGCCGCCCGTCATCAGAACGCCCTCGGCTTCGGGGGTATATCACGTCACTTCGAGGCATACGAAAAGGGCCTAAAGTTGCGATAAAAATTCATTTTTTTCGCAGAAAAGGCCGATTTCTTTTGACAGCAGTATGCGCCGAGACTAACTTCCACGTGGCGTTACCCGAAGAATAGGAGGTCACTTTCATGCAGGAATACGAAGCTCTGAAGACGCTGGTTGCCGAAATCGAGGCGGATGTCAATAAGGCCCAGGGAGGCAATAAGGCGGCAGGAACACGGGTCCGAAAGCAAATGCAGGATATCAAGAAGGCTGCTCAGAACGTCCGCAACCGGATTCTGGAGATTCGTACCACAGACTGAGTCCTCTCAGCGGATCTGCAGCAGACGGCCGATCTTGTGCGTTGAGGCGGTTTTCAGCAAGGGTGGGGATGCTGTAGATCGGTCCGATTGTTGTTTGTCCGCATATCCCGGTGCGTTTCTTCCACGGAGGTCGCCCATGCCGCCACCGCTTCTTTTTGATTTGTCTGGCATTGACTTGTCGGCAGAGCCCATCTACGGGCGTCCGGATATTGATCCGCTGAATCCCCAGCGATATGAAATGGAACAACTCGACGGGATTCTCTGGGTCGATACGCAAGCTCGGCTCATTCTCGGGTACAAGGATGTTACGCAAGACCAGTTCTGGGTCCGTGGTCATATTCCCGGCAGACCTCTGATGCCCGCGGTGATCATGATTGAAGCCGCCGCTCAGCTCTCCAGCTTCTTTGTGAAGCGGTTCTTCGGTATCGAGGCTTTCATCGGGTTTGCCGGCATTGAATCAGCGAAGTTCCGTTCTCCTGTTCAGCCGGGGGCCAGACTGCTGCTTCTTGGACATCTCACGAAGTTCGGGGGGCGCAAGTACACGATGGACGTTCAGGGCGTCGTGGATGGGACCCTGGCGTTCGAGGCCACGGTCTCCGGCATGCGCGTGTAGCCACTCGAAGACCCAGGAGGCCGCTCGGTGGTGTATGCGAGGCGGCCGGTATTCTTGCGCTGAATAGCCCCAAGGGGGTCCGAACACCCCACACTGGCGGCCCCAAAAACGCCGATTTCTGAAAATGAGCGCGCAGAATCCGGCGCACTTTCTGACGAAAAGCCCCCCAAAGACGCAGACTTGGCCCGGCTGATCGAGGCTTGGCCCAAGCTGTCCGAAACCGTCCGGCGGGAGATCCTGCAACTTGCAACTGAAAGGCACAACGTATGAGCGCGAAAGGTACGCACAAGGGCTTTACCAACGTCTTGGAGAAGCGGGTGCTGGCCAGGATGAGGGGCGGCGGTGGCCGTCAGAATCCGCTGGATGTGTGGATGTTCTTCGATGAGTTGGAGGAGGTGCTTGACTCCGGCGGTTGGGCACTACTGGAGTGGTTTCATGACCACTTCGAAGACGAACAGGTCGGCCGATGTATCCGAGGAGCCCGTGCGCAGAGGGATAAGGCAGGCAGGACATTCCAGCGGCCGGTGGGCGTCGATGAGATCGACCCTCTCTACGTTGACTCGATGCAGTGGGTGTACTGCTACCAGCATAACCGCCCGATGGATAAGAAATCGCGGACGCTGGCGGTCGAACACTTCATCAACGGCGAAACGGCCAGTCCGACGGAACTGATCATCGCCTACCACGTCTTGTGCATGTTGCGGAAGCGACTTCGGCCGGCGGCGGGGCCCAAAGGCGGCGGACCCCGAACCGGCAGCAAGAGGGGCAGAGAGAAGGGCAAGGCGGCATGACGCGGGGGCTGTCCTGGGCCAGGACGAAAGCTCGGATCCACGACCTGCGGCGGTGCAGCGGCCGGCGGGAGCCGCGCGGCGTCCGCGAGATTGCCCGCATCCTGAACGCTGAGGCCATCCCCGCCAGGCGGGGCGGCCCGTGGTCGGGGGAACAGGTCCGCCGGGTGCTGGCCGAGCCGCGGCCGGACGTGGAAACCACCAGCCAGGTGCAAGAGG